>CAMDKE010000223.1 GCA_945901215.1 Comamonas sp. lk | reverse complement strand
CTGGCCCGCACCACCAAGTTCATGCTGACCGAAGAAGCACACCACATGTTTGTAGGCGAGTCCGGCATCAGCCGCGTCATCAGCCGCACTTGCGCGGCCATGAACGAACTCAAGACCGACGACGTGCGCACCCTGCGCGCCGCTGGCGTGATTGACCTGCCCACCATCCAGCGCTACCTGAACTTCCACTTCAGCGTGACCATCGATCTGTTTGGCGCCGACGAGTCCAGCAACGCCGCCACCTTCTATTCCACCGGCCTCAAAGGCCGTTTTGAGGAAGGCAAGCGCACGGACGACCACGTGCTCAAGAGCCAGACCTACCGCGTGCTATCGGTGCAAGACGGCAACCTGGTGGAACGCGAAGTGCCCATGCTCAACGCCCTGAACGAAGTGCTGCGCGACGACTACATCAAAGACTCGGTGGGTGGCGTGGAGCGCTGGAACAAGGTGGTTAGCAAGGCCGGTATTCCCTTTCGCCTCCAAGTGCCACACAAGGCCTTTCACCGCAACATCGGCGCGCTGTCCACCGCCCGGGTCTCGCCGGACGGCCGCGTGGTGTCGCAGACCGAGTGGAACGCCGAGGTCGACCATTGGCTGCCCACAGGCGGTGACCGCGCCTTTGTGGCCAGCCTGATGGGCCGCGTGGTAGAACCAGGCAAATTTGCCAACTGGATCGCCCCCCCGGTCATGGGCATCAACCGCCAAAGCGCCGACTTCGACTACGTGCGCTTTAACTAAGCCAGCCGCCTTTGAGACAACAGGAGCCTCCACGTGCCCACGCAGCCGTCTGAACTGATACAGCAGCATCTCATCGACCCAGAGATCTGCATCCGCTGCAACACCTGCGAAGCCACCTGTCCGGTGGGCGCCATCACGCACGATTCACGCAATTACGTGGTGGATGCGGAGAAGTGCAACTCGTGCATGGCCTGCATTGGCCCCTGTCCCACGGGCTCGATCGACAACTGGCGCACCATGCTGCGCAGCCAGGCGTACAGCCCGGAGGTGCAACTGCTGTGGGACGAATTACCGGCCGAACTGCCGCCCGAGCAACATGTGTTGGAAGGCGCTGCCGCTGCGGCCGCAGTGCCCCAGGCGCAAGCCGAGGCCGCGCCCCAAGCGATGGCTGCCGAGGTACCGGCGGTGCACCATGCGGTGGGCGCCACGCTGCCACCCTGGTCGGCGGCGCACGCCTACACCCAGCTCTACGGCCCCAAGGCGGCGCAAAAAAGCATTCGCGCCACGGTGAGTGGCAATGTGCGCGTTACCGCCGTGGGCCGCGACTACGACACCCACCACATCGTGCTGGACTTTGGCAAGATGCCTTTTCCGGTGCTGGAGGGCCAGTCGATTGGCATCTTGCCGCCGGGTGTGGACGCCAATGGCCGCGCCCACCATGCGCGCCAATATTCGATCTCGAGCCCCCGCAACGGCGAGCGCCCGGGCTACAACAACCTGTCGCTTACTGTGAAGCGCGTGCTCGAAGACAGTCAAGGAAGCCCGGTGCGCGGTGTGGCCTCCAACTACCTGTGCGACCTGGCCGTGGGCGACACGGTGGACGTGATCGGCCCGTTTGGCAGCTCCTTCCTGATGCCCAACCACCCGCACTCCAAGATCGTGATGATTTGCACCGGCACCGGCAGCGCGCCCATGCGCGCGATGACGGAGTGGCGACGGCGGTTGCGCGCCTCTGGTAAGTTCGACGGAGGAAGACTAATGCTGTTTTTTGGCGCCCGCACGCAAGAAGAACTGCCCTACTTCGGCCCCTTGCAAAACCTGCCCAAAGATTTTATTGACAGCAACTTTGCTTACTCCCGCGCCAGCGGCCAGCCCAAGCGCTATGTGCAAGACCTGATCCGCGAGCGCGGCGCCGACGTGGCGCCGCTGCTGGCCGACCCGGACTGCTTTTTCTACGTCTGCGGCCTCAAAAGCATGGAGGAAGGCGTGGTGTTGGCACTACACGACGTTGCGCACAACGCCGGGCTGGACTGGACCAGCTTGGCTGCTGACCTGAAGCAGCAGGGCCGATTGCACCTGGAAACCTATTGATGACCACACCCTCCGACCTCCCCAGCACCTTGCGAATCAGCCACCCCCGCCCCGGCGTGGCGCAAATCACCATGGCGCGCCCGGGTGTGTTCAACGCCTTTGACGAGCTGATGATCGCCGAGCTAGATTCCGCCTTTGCCCAGGCCACTCAGGACGAGCGCGTGCGCGTGATCGTGCTTGCTGGCGAGGGCCGCCACTTCAGCGCGGGCGCCGATCTGAAATGGATGCAGCGTTCCAGCACCGCCAGCCACGATTGGAACCTGGCCGACGCGCGGCGCTTTGCCGCCATGTTGGCGCGCATCCAAAGCTGCCCCAAACCCACGGTGGCGCGCATCCAGGGCAGCGCACTGGGCGGCGGCGTGGGCCTGTGCTGCGCTTGCGACATCGCCATTGCGGCAGACAACGCGGCGTTTTCGGTCAGCGAGGCGCGCTTTGGCATCTTGCCAGCCGTCATTTCCCCCTACCTGGTGGCCGCCGTGGGCAAGCGCCAGGCGCAGTTTTTGGCGTTGACCGCCACCCGCATTGGCGCGGCGCAAGCGTTGGCCATGGGCATGGTGCACGAGCTTGCTACACCCGAGCAACTCGACGCCGCCGTGAACGCGCGCGTAACCGAACTGCTGGCCGCCGCCCCGGGCGCGCAGCGCGAGATCAAACAACTGTTTGCGCAACTCACCCCTGGGGCCATGGATGAAGCCACGCTGGAGCTGACCGCGCAAACCATCAGCCGCGTACGCGCCACCCCCGAGGCCCGCGCCGGCTTTGCCGCCTTTTTTGACAAACGCCCCGCCCCGTGGGCAAGCGCTCCATGAGCAATCCAATGAACAAGAAGCTGGCTGACGACGCCGCCCAGGCCCCGGTATTGGTGGTGGGCGCAGGCATCATGGGCGCTGGTATTGCCCAGGTGGCGGCGCAAGCAGGCCACCCGGTGTGGCTGTATGACGTGCGCCCAGGCGCCGCCCAAGACGCGCTGGCCAAGCTGCAAACCGCTTTGGCCGCGCTGGTGGCCAAGGGCAAGATGGCCGCTGACGCGGTGGCGGCCTTGCTCTCGCGCATCACGCCGGTGGCCGATTTGCACGGCGCCGCCCAAAGCGCGCTGGTGGTGGAAGCCATTGTGGAAAACACCGAGGCCAAGCGCGCCCTGTGGCAGCAGTTGGAGGCCATTGTGGGCGCCGACTGCGTGCTGGCCAGCAATACCTCGTCCATCTCGATTACCGCCATGGCGCAGGGCCTGCGCCACCCCGAGCGCCTGGTGGGCATGCACTTTTTCAACCCGGTGCCGCTGATGAAGCTGGTGGAAGTGGTCTCGGGCCTGCACACCGCGCCGCAGGTGGCCGATGGCGTGTTTGCCCTGGCGCAGCGCTGGGGCAAGGTGGCGGTGCATGCGCGCTCCACGCCGGGTTTTATCGTCAACCGCATTGCGCGGCCCTACTACGCTGAAGCGCTGGCCCTGCTGCACGAGCGCAGCACCACGCCCGTGGTGCTTGACGCCTGTTTGAAAGCCATCGGCTTTCGCATGGGGCCGTGCGAGCTGATGGACCTGATCGGCCACGACACCAATTTTGCGGTGACGCAGTCGGTCTACCAAGCCAACTTTTTTGACAAGCGCTACATGCCTTCGCTCTTACAGCGCGAGCTGGTGGACGGCGGCCTGCTGGGGCGCAAGTCCGGGCGCGGCATGTACGACTACGCCGAGGGCGCGACCAAGCCGCAACTGGCGGCGCCCCCAAGGGCTGAGTTTCCGGCGCGCAGCGGCGTGCAACTGCACGGCAACAGCGCGCGCATGGACGCTTGGGGCCAGCTTTTGGCGGCGGCGGGTGTGGCATTTAGCCGCGACCTGCAATCGGACTGGACCGGACTGGCCACGCCCACGCTGCAACTGCGCCAGACGGACGGGCGCCCTGCCTCCAGCCTGGGCGCCAATGTGGCGGTGTTTGACAGAGCGTTTGCGCCCGAGGGCTCGCGTGTGCTGGCCTGGGCGCCGTCGGTGCGCGCCAGTGCCGCTTGCGCCGATGAGGCGCAGGCCTGGCTGGCCGCGCTGGGCTACCAGCCGCAACAAGTAGCCGACCAGCCCGCGCTGGTGGTGGCCCGCACCGTGGCCATGCTGATCAACGAGGCTGCTGACGCAGTGCAACAAGGCGTGTGCACGATGGACGGCGCCAACCAGGCCATGAAGCTGGGCGTGAACTACCCCGCCGGCCCGTTTGACTGGCTGGACGCCTGGAACGCCCAAGGCGTAATCGACGTGCTGCAAGCGCTGGACGCCCACTATGCGGGCGAGCGCTACCGCGTCAGCCCCTGGCTGCGCCAGCAAGCGTGGACCGCGCTGGGCGGCGCCTAAGATCCACCCCGGGCGCTGGCGCCCCTTCCCACAATTTAAAGAAAGCTGCCTCGCCATGAACCACGCCTATATCTGCGACGCCATTCGCACCCCCTTTGGCCGCTACGGCGGCGCCTTGTCCTCGGTGCGGGCGGACGACCTGGCGGCCATTCCTATCCGCGCACTCATGGCGCGCAACCCGCAGGTGGACTGGGCGGCCATTGACGATGTGCTGCTGGGCTGCGCCAACCAGGCCGGCGAAGACAACCGCAACGTGGCGCGCATGGCAGCGCTCTTGGCCGGTTTGCCGCAAGAAGTGCCCGGCGCCACCATCAACCGCTTGTGCGGCTCCAGCCTGGACGCCGTGGGCAGCGCCGCACGCGCCATCAAGAGCGGCGAAGCGCATTTGATGATTGCCGGTGGTGTAGAAAGCATGAGCCGCGCGCCCTTCGTCATGCCCAAGGCCGACGCA
>CAMDKE010000222.1 GCA_945901215.1 Comamonas sp. lk | reverse complement strand
CTGGGACAGCACCTCGGCCGCCATCAGGCCCGCAGGCCCACCGCCAACAACTACCACGGGCCGCTCAGATATCAAAGCCATAAAGCATTTCTATGTCGCGCATAGCCAATTTGGAAATAACAGGTGTACGCTTTCTGTCACAATCGTTTTCATTACAAGCGAAACCGTCCAATCCTGAAGGAAATCTCTATGGCCAGCGAACTCGTCAAACATGTCACAGACGCCACTTTTGAAGCCGAGGTGCTTCAATCGGACCACCCAATTTTGGTGGACTACTGGGCCGAGTGGTGCGGCCCTTGCAAAATGATTGCGCCCATTTTGGACGAAGTAGCCACCGCCTATGAGGGCAAACTTCAAATCGCCAAAATGAACGTTGACGAAAACCGCGATATCCCCGCCAAGTTTGGCATCCGTGGCATCCCGACGCTGATGCTCTTCAAAGACGGCAAACTCGCAGCCACCAAAGTGGGCGCCCTGAGCAAATCGCAATTGATCGCCTTCATCGACGAACAGATGTAGTCTTTGCCCAGCAGGTACGCACCGCACCGACCATCCGCTGGCGCCAAACAAATAAACCGGGTTCTCCCGGTTTATTTTTGCCCCCGAATTTCCTGTCATAATCATCGCGTTGATGCATCTTCTGCAGATGCTATCCGCCGCAACAGTCATCCGCGTGGATGCGCAAGAGTCGCCTCTGGCACTGCGGCAGTCACCCGACCTTCCCTTGTTTTTTTGTCATCTCCGAAAACTCGGCCAACCTCCCCTACGGGATTTATTCCATGCACTTAAACGAACTCAAGGCACTGCACGTGTCAGAAGTCCTTAAACAAGCCGAAGAGCTTGAAATTGAAAACACCGGTCGCATGCGCAAGCAGGAGTTGATGTTTGCCATCATCAAAAAGCGCGCGCGCACCGGCGAGCAAATCATTGCTGATGGGGTGTTAGAAATTTTGCCCGACGGCTTTGGCTTTTTGCGCAGCCCCGATACCAGCTACACGGCCAGCACCGACGACATTTATATCAGCCCCAGCCAGGTTCGCCGCTTTAACCTGCACACCGGCGACATGATCGAAGGCGAAGTGCGCACGCCCAAAGACGGCGAACGCTACTTTGCGCTCAACAAGCTCGACAAGGTCAACGGCGACTCGCCCGAGAGCAACAAGCACAAAGTGATGTTCGAGAACCTGACACCCTTGTTCCCTAAGGTGCAAATGCGCCTGGAGCAGGACAACAAGAGCGACGAGAACATCACCGGCCGCGTCATCGACATCATCGCCCCGATCGGCAAAGGGCAACGCGCCTTGCTAGTCGCCCCGCCCAAAAGCGGTAAAACGGTGATGATGCAGCACATTGCCCACGCCATTTCTGCCAACTACCCCGACAGCCACATGATGGTCTTGCTGGTGGACGAACGGCCCGAAGAGGTGACCGAGATGCAGCGTACCGTTAAAGGTGAGGTCATCGCCTCAACGTTTGACGAGCCTGCTTCGCGGCACGTGCACGTTGCCGAAATGGTGATCGAACGCGCCAAACGCTTGGTCGAACTGAAGAAAGACGTGGTGATCCTGCTCGACTCCATCACACGCTTGGCGCGCGCCTACAACAACGTGGTGCCTTCCAGCGGCAAGGTGTTGACCGGCGGCGTGGACTCCAACGCTTTGCAACGCCCCAAGCGCTTTCTGGGCGCGGCGCGCAATGTCGAGGAGGGCGGGTCTTTGACCATCATCGCCACCGCCCTGGTCGACACGGGCAGCCGCATGGACGAGGTGATTTTTGAGGAATTCAAGGGCACCGGCAACTCAGAAATCCACCTGGACCGCCGCCTCTACGAGAAACGTGTGTTCCCGTCCATCCAACTCAACCGCAGCGGAACCCGGCGTGAAGAGTTGTTGCTGGCGTCCGACATCCTGCAAAAAACCCGGGTCTTGCGACAGTTTTTGTACAACATGGACGAAATCGAGGCCATGGAAATGGTGCTCAAACAAATGCGTGCCACCAAAAACAACAGCGAATTCTTTGACCTGATGCGCCGCGGCGGCTAAACCACACCTGCGCCGCCCGAGTGCTGGCCTTGCCAGCGCTGCCAATACTCCAGCGCAACGCGGTAGGTTGTGGTTTGCACCTGCACCGTTTCAGAAATGTCATGCCCATAGCCCCCACCCATGGCAAAAGCCACGGGAATTTTTCGGCTAAAGCACCAGTCAAACACCCGCCGGTCCCGGGCCTGTAGGCCATCAAAGCTCAGTTTGAGTCGCCCCAGGCGGTCGCGCTCAAAGGGGTCTGCACCGGCCAGATACAACACAAAATCCGGTACAAAGCGGTCTTCCAGAGCTTCCAAGGCGTGTTCCAGCGCCACCAGGTAATCGGTGTCGCCGCATCCGTCGGGCAGGCCCACGTCCAGGTCGCTGCGTTCTTTATCGAAGGGAAAGTTCTTTTCTCCGTGCACCGACAAGGTGAACACGGACGGGTCGTTTCCAAAAATCCGCGCCGTGCCGTTGCCTTGGTGCACGTCCAGGTCAATGACGGCCACTTTCAACGGCGAGCGCCCTTGGCCGTCGGGCGCTCTGGCCCTGCCCCACACGGCCGGCAGCACGCGGGCCGTCACCGCCAAGTCGTTGAACACGCAAAAGCCGCCGCCCCGATCGGCGTAGGCATGGTGCGTGCCACCGGCCAGATTGGCCGCAACCCCTTCTTGCAGCGCGGTGCGCCCGGCCTGCAAGGTGCCTCCCACCGAGCGCCGCGCCCGCGTGGCCATGGCCAGGCTCCAGGGAAACCCTATTTCACGCAAGACTTTGGGGTCGACCGTGCCATCGGCTACGGCGCCGATATACGCGGGGTGGTGTGCAAAAGCCAGTTCGGCGTCCAGCGCCTCGGGCGCCTGTACAAACCGCACCTGAGGCAACTGGGCAGAGATCGCGTCCCGCAGCATTTGGTACTTTGCCATGGGAAAGCGATGCCCGGCCGGCAAGGGGAGCACAAAGTTGTCGCTGTAAAAGGCCTGCATAGCGGAAATTCTTAATGCCAAGGCTTGGCCGGCGTGCTGGGATCAGGAAAGCCCGGCGCGCAAACAGCTTGCAGTTCTAGAAGCCCGGTGTTGGCAAGAATTGGCATAGGACCACGTTCGCGCACTCACCAACGCGGCGGGCGCTTGTCAATAAAAGCTTGTACGCCTTCGAGGGCGGTGGGGTCCATCATGTTGCAGGCCATGGTGCGGGCCGCATCGTCGTAGGCGGCTTGCATGCCCGTCTCTAGCTGGCGGTAGAAAAGCTGTTTTCCCATCTCTACGGGCAGGCGCGGCTTGCTCAGGATGCGGCCGATCAGGGACTCCAACTCGCCGTCCAACTGCTCTGGCGCGGCAACCCGGTTGACCAGCCCCTGGACCAGCGCCTCCTGGGCATCCATGAAGTCGCCGGTGACCAGCATTTCAAAAGCGGCCTTGCGCGACAGATTGCGTGACAAAGCCACGCTGGGTGTGGAGCAAAAAAGACCGAGGTTTACGCCGCTAACGGCAAAGCGCGCATCCGACGTGGCTACCGCCAAATCGCACTGCGCTACCAGTTGGCAGCCCGCAGCAGTTGCCATGCCCTGCACCTTGGCGATGACCGGCACGGGCAGACGCTGCAGGCCCATCATCATGCGGCCGCATTGGGCGAACAACTGCTCGTAGTAGCCAATCGATGGTTGGGCGCGCATTTCCTTGAGGTCGTGGCCTGCGCAAAACGCCCGCCCAGAGGCCGCTATGACCAGCACGCGCAAGGTGGGGTCAGCAGCGAGCTGGTCGATCTGCGCTTGCAGCGCGGTCAAGAGTGCCCCATTCAAGGCGTTAAAGGCTTGGGGCCGATTCAGCGTGAGGGTAGTCACGCCACGGCCATCGTCGCTGCGCTGTAGCACGGCTTGGGGATCATTGAGCGCAGTCATCGATTTACTCCGACGCACTACCTGCACGGGCCCGCTGGCGCAACTGAAATTTTTGTATCTTGCCCGTGGAGGTCTTGGGAATTTCCTCAAACCGGATGTCCCTTGGCACCTTGTAGCTGGCCAGCCACTCGCGGCAGTGGGCGATAAGCTCTGCGGCACTGACCGGACGGTCGGCGCGCGTCTCCACATAGGCCAGCGGTGTCTCGCCCCATTTGGCGTCGGGCTTGGCCACCACCGCGCAGGCCAGCACTGCGGGGTGGCGGTATAGCGCGTCTTCCACTTCCAGCGAGCTGATGTTTTCGCCGCCAGAGATGATGATGTCCTTGCTGCGGTCCTTGATCTTGACGTAGCGGTCTGGCTCCATCACGGCCAGGTCGCCGGTGTGGAACCAGCCCCCTGCAAAAGCCTCGGCGCTGGAGGCAGGGTTTTTCAGGTAACCCTTCATCACGATATTGCCGCGAAACATGATCTCGCCCATGGTCTGTCCGTCGGCGGGGCATTCGGTCATGGTCCCTGGGTCCATCACGGTCATGCCTTCTTGCAGGGCGTAACGCACACCCTGGCGGCCATTGAGCCGGGTTTGTTCGGCCAGACTCTGCTGCGCCCACGCCGGGCGCTGCACCGCAACCGACGCTGGCCCGTAAACCTCGGTCAGGCCATAGACGTGCGTGATGGCAAAACCAATGCCCGCCATGCCCTCGATCATGGCCGCAGGGGGCGCGGCGCCCGCCACCATGCCGCGCACGCCCTGCGGTATGCCTTCGCGCAAAGCGGCCGGGGCGTTGTAAATCAGGCTGTGCACGATGGGTGCGGCGCAATAGTGGTCGACCGCGTGGATGCGCATCGCCTCCAGAATGGCCACAGCTTCGGGCTTGCGCAAGCACACATGCGTGCCCGCCAGCAGCGCCACCGTCCAGGGAAAGCACCAGCC
>CAMDKE010000221.1 GCA_945901215.1 Comamonas sp. lk | reverse complement strand
CACGGTGCGTAAACGCCAACGAGATTTCCATTCTTTTTGAGGTTTGCAATGAAATTGATTCTTCTAGGTGCCCCCGGTGCTGGCAAAGGTACGCAAGCCACCTTCATTTGCGGCAAATACGGCATTCCACAAATTTCCACCGGCGACATGCTGCGCGCTGCCGTGAAAGCCGGCACGCCGCTGGGTCTGGAGGCCAAGTCCATCATGGACTCGGGCGGCCTGGTAAGCGACGCGCTGATCATCAATCTGGTCAAGGAGCGCCTTACCCAACCCGACTGCGCTAAGGGCTTTTTGTTCGACGGATTCCCCCGCACCATTCCGCAGGCCGACGCCATGAAGGCCGCTGGCGTGGCACTGGACTATGTAATTGAAATCGACGTGCCCTTTGACAGCATCATCGAACGCATGAGCGGACGCCGTTCGCACCCGGCCTCGGGCCGCACTTACCATGTCAAGTTCAACCCGCCCAAGGTCGAAGGCCTGGATGATGTCACCGGTGAGCCACTGATCCAGCGCGAAGACGACAAGGAAGCCACGGTCAAAAACCGCCTGGGCGTCTACAGCGCACAAACCCGCCCTTTGGTGCAGTACTACTCCGACTGGGCGCAACACGAACCGAGCAAGGCGCCAAAATACCGTTCGGTGAGCGGCCTGGGCGACGTAGATGCCATCACGGCCCACGTGTTTGCGGCGCTGGAGAGCTAAGCACCGAGTTCGCAGCAGCTTAGCCAAGTGCGCTGTCAACAAGAAAGGGATGCTAAATGCATCCCTTTCTTTACGCCCTGAACCGGACCATGCCAGCGCGCTAGAGTCAGTTCAATAGGCCTTGCCCAGCTGGTCCAAAATGGCCGGGTTTTCCAAGGTCGAAGTATCTTGCGTCACCGCCTCGCCCTTGGCCAGCGAGCGCAGCAGGCGGCGCATGATCTTGCCGGAACGCGTCTTGGGCAGGTTCTCGCCAAAACGGATGTCCTTGGGCTTGGCAATGGGGCCGATTTCCTTGGCTACCCAGTCGCGCAGCTGCTTGGCGATGACTTTGGCTTCTTCGTCGTTTGGTCGCGAGCGTTTGAGAACCACAAAGGCGCAGATCGCCTCGCCGGTCAGATCGTCCGGGCGCCCCACCACGGCCGCTTCGGCCACCAGGTCGGTTTTGGACACCAGCGCGGATTCGATCTCCATCGTTCCCATCCGGTGGCCCGAGACGTTGAGCACGTCGTCGATTCGCCCGGTAATGCGGAAATAACCCCGGTCCGCGCTGCGCACCGCACCGTCGCCGGCGAGGTAGGTCTTGCCGCCCATTTCTTCGGGAAAGTAGCTTTTCTTGAAGCGCTCGGGGTCATTCCAAATGGTGCGGATCATCGACGGCCAAGGGCGCTTGACGACCAAAATGCCGCCGGTGCCGTTGGGAATGTCGTGGCCCACTTCGTCAACGATCGCGGCCATGATGCCTGGCAGCGGTAAGGTGCAGCTGCCAGGAACCAGTGGGGTAGCGCCGGGCAGGGGCGTCATCATGTGCCCACCGGTCTCGGTTTGCCAGAAGGTGTCCACGATGGGGCACTTCTCATGGCCGATGTTCTTGTGGTACCACATCCACGCTTCAGGGTTGATGGGCTCTCCCACCGAACCCAGGATACGCAGGCTGCTCAGATCTGAGCGGTCGGGGTGTACCGCAGCGTCGCTTTCGGCAGCCTTGATCAAGGACCGGATAGCCGTGGGTGCGGTATAGAAAATGGAGCACTTGTGGCGCTCGATCATTTGCCAGAAACGCCCGGCATTGGGGAAGGTGGGCACGCCTTCAAAAATGATTTGCGTGGCCCCTGCGGCCAGCGGGCCGTAGGCCACATAGGTGTGGCCGGTGATCCAGCCAATGTCGGCGGTGCACCAGAACACGTCATCAGGCTTGAGGTCAAAAGTCCAGTCCATGGTCAGCTTGGCCCACAGCATGTAGCCGCCGGTGGAGTGCTGCACGCCTTTGGGCTTGCCGGTCGAGCCGGAGGTATAAAGAATGAACAGCGGATGCTCCGCGCCCACGGGTGCCGGTTCGCAGACCGTGCTTTGGCCTTCCGTGGCCTGAGCAAAAGTCTTGTCACGCCCGGCCACCATGGAGCAGGTACCGGCGGTGCGCTGGTACACGTACACGGTTTTGATCGACTCGCAACCGCCCATCGCTATGCCTTCGTCGACGATGGCCTTGAGCGGCAGCTCTTTGCCCCCGCGCATCTGGAAGTTGGAAGTGATGACGGCAACAGCCCCAGCGTCGATGATCCGCTCTTGCAGCGCCTTGGCCGAGAACCCGCCAAAAACCACGCTGTGGGTAGCCCCAATGCGGGCACAGGCCTGCATGGCGATCACGCCCTCCAAGGTCATGGGCATGTAAATCAGTACCCGGTCACCTTTTTGTATGCCGTCGGCTTTGAGCGCGTTGGCAAACTGGCTGACCCGCGAAAGCAGTTCGCGGTAGCTGGTTTTGGTGACCGCGCCATCATCCGCTTCAAAGATGACGGCGGTCTTGTTCTCATTGGGCGTGCCCATGTGCTTGTCAAGGCAATTGGCCGAGGCGTTGAGTTCGCCGTCGTCAAACCACTTGTAAAAAGGCGCATTGGATTCGTCCAAAGTGCGAGTAAATGGCTTGTTCCAGACCACGTTGTCACGAGCCAATTGGGCCCAAAAGCCTTCAAAGTCGTCTTCAGCGGCTTTGCACAGGGCGTTATAGCCGTCCATGCCGGAAACCCGGGCGGACTTGACCATGGACTCGCTGGGGTAAAAAACCCGGTTCTCAACGAGCACAGATTCGATGGCAGAAGATGGGGAACTCAAGGTGTTGTCTCCTAGTTATGCAAAAAACTGGGCGCGATCGTCGGCGGTGGCACTTACACGCCACTGACTGGCACCGGGGCCGCCGCCTCAGGTTCACGCCCCATGGGGTCGTTAAACTCTACCTGATAAAAAACCAAAACTTTCAAAGACCCGGCCCCAGGCCAAATTACCCATGACCACCATTGCCCAAGAAGACCTGATCGAGTCCGTTGCCGCAGCCCTGCAATACATCAGCTACTACCACCCCGCAGACTATATTGTCCACCTGGCGCGTGCATACGAGCGCGAGCAAAGCCCTGCCGCCAAAGACGCCATCGCCCAAATACTGACCAACAGCAAGATGAGCGCCACCGGTCACCGGCCAATTTGCCAAGATACCGGCATCGTCAATGTATTCCTCAAAGTCGGCATGGACGTGCGCTGGGGTGGCTTTACCGGCAGCCTGGACGACGCCATCAACGAAGGCGTGCGCCGTGGCTACAACCACCCGGACAACACCTTGCGCGCCAGCGTAGTGGCCGACCCCGAGTTCCTGCGCAAAAACACCAAGGACAACACGCCGGCCGTCATCTTTACCGAGATCGTGCCCGGCAATACCGTTGAAGTCACGGTGGCAGCCAAGGGCGGAGGTTCTGAGAACAAGAGCAAGATGATCATGCTCAACCCCGGCGACTCGGTGATCGACTGGGTTTTAAAGACCGTGCCCACCATGGGCGCGGGCTGGTGCCCGCCCGGCATGCTGGGCATCGGCATTGGCGGCACCGCCGAAAAAGCCGTGCTCATGGCCAAAGAGAGCCTGATGGATGACCTGGACATGTATGAGCTGCAAGCCAAATCAAGCAGCGGCGCCTTGCTCACGCCAGTAGAAAACATGCGCCTGGAGCTGATGGACAAGGTCAACGCCCTGGGCATTGGCGCCCAAGGCCTGGGCGGCCTGACCACGGTGCTCGACGTCAAAATCAAGATGTACCCTACCCATGCCGCCAGCAAGCCGGTGGCCATGATCCCCAACTGCGCCGCCACCCGCCACGCCCACTTTGTGATGGACGGCAGCGGCCCGGTGTACCTGACGCCGCCGTCCTTAGACCTGTGGCCAGCCGTCAACTGGGCGCCCGACTACGTCAAAAGCACCCGCGTGGACCTCAACACATTGACCAAAGCCGAAGTCGCTAGCTGGAAGCCCGGCCAAACCCTGCTCCTCAACGGCAAGATGCTCACCGGCCGAGACGCTGCGCACAAGCGCATCCAGACCATGCTGGCCAAGGGCCAAACGCTGCCCGTGGACTTCACCAACCGGGTGATTTACTACGTCGGCCCGGTTGACCCCGTGGGCGACGAGGCGGTTGGTCCAGCAGGCCCCACCACCGCAACCCGCATGGACGGTTTTACCGACATGATGCTGGCCCAAACCGGCCTGATCTCTATGGTGGGCAAGGCCGAGCGCGGCCCGGTAGCCATTGAAGCCATTAAAAAGCATAAAAGCGCTTACCTCATGGCCGTAGGCGGCGCCGCTTATTTGGTCAGCAAAGCCATTAAACACGCCAAGGTGGTGGGCTTTGGCGACCTGGGCATGGAAGCAATTTACGAATTTGACGTGGTCGATATGCCGGTCACGGTGGCCGTAGATTCGGGTGGCACCAGCGCACACATCACCGGGCCGGCCGAGTGGCAAAAGAAAATTGCCACGGGCGAGTTCAAGAACATTGGCATCAAGTCGGCCTAAGGCAGACCGACCTAGACCCATTCACTGCCCCAAATGCAGCCCATCGGCGTCTTTGACAGCGGAGTAGGCGGCTTGAGCGTGCTCCAAGCATTGCGCTCGGAGCTACCCTACGAGCGCTTTGTCTACTTCTCTGACGCCGGCCACGCCCCCTACGGCGAACGCGATGTGGCCCATGTGCTCCAGCGCTCTTTGGCCATTGGCGACTACCTGGTGCGCCGCCAGGGCGCGCGCGCCCTGGTCGTCGCCTGCAACACAGCCACGGCAGCGGCAATCGGCGCATTGCGCGCCGCCTATCCAACGATTCCCATCGTGGGTGTGGAA
>CAMDKE010000220.1 GCA_945901215.1 Comamonas sp. lk | reverse complement strand
CGGCCGACTTGATGCTGGCTGCGAGCAGTTGCGGGCCATCAGCCTGTATGGCAACGCAGGCTTCAATCAATGCCCACACATCGCGCCCGTCCGCTTGCAGGCGGCCCACATAAGGCGCCACATAGCTCGCACCTTGTGCGCGGGCCCACAATAACTGCATCGGATTGGACAAGCCGGTCAGCAGTGTCTGCACACCCCAGGCTTGCACCTCGCGCAGCAAGGTTTGCCAATCAGGATGACAAGGCAGTTTGATGGTGAGCCGCACACGGGCCTGCGCGGCTGCGGGCAGCAGCACCTCCAGCCATTGCGCGGCCTCGCGACTATCGGCGCGAGGCAATTGCAACATCAACTCAGCAAGGCGGGCCTCTGCGGCCTGCGCCACCAGCTTCAAATAGCCTTGGAGGCTGACGGGCAATCCGGCTTGCATGACAAGCGTCGGGTTGGTGGTCACGCCCGCCAAAGGCGGGCAGCCTGCGGGCAAGGTCCATTTGCGGGCGTCGGCTGAGTCGAGGTACAACTTCATGTGGCGTCCGGTTTCAAGAAGATGTCCTTGTCCGGGAAGAATTGGCTGTGCAGGGGCAACAAGGCACCACCCAAAGCCCGGGCATGCGCACCCACCTCGCCTTTCAACAAGGGTGGTTGGTGCATGCCGTCGAAGCGGTAACCAGACAACGCCGCTTGCGTGGCAATCATCAATGCATTCATGAGGGGCGCACCAAGTGAGCCGTCCATCACCACCGCGTCCAGATCAAGCAAGGCGGCTGAACTGGCCGCCGTCATGGCCAGCGCCTGGCTGGCCTGAGCGATCCACGGGCCGGTGAATGCTTCGTAGGCCGCATCCATGATGCCGTCCTGGTGAATCAACAAAGGGTTGTGCCCTGCCAGTAGCAAGGCTTGCTCTAACTGCCAGCCAGAAGCCGTCTGCAGCAATTGCGGTGGCATGTCTGAACCCCTGGACTCGGGCTTTGCCAGGCCCACTGGTAAGGAGCCGATGGCCCCGGCGTTACCGCGCTCACCGTTCATGATGTGGCCTGATAACACCAGACCGCCCCCAACGAAGGTGCCCACAAACACATAGAGAAAGCTGCGTATGTTGCGGCCTTGGCCCTGTAACAACTCTGCGACGCAGGCCGCTGTAGTGTCTTTGGCAAACACGACCGGCAAATCGGTCAGGCACTGCACTTCGGTAGGCAGGTCAATGTGTTCCCAGCGGGCCAGCGCCTGCGCGGCTTGCCCGCCCATGAGGTCAGCCCACTTGTGCAGTGAGAGCGGCGCCGTCAAGCCCACGCCCACGGTGCGCGACCAGAAATCGCCCATGCGCTCTTTCAGCGTTTGCAGGGCTTGCGCCATGGACTGGAACAGCACGTCCGGGTCGGGGTAGTCATACAGTACCTCTATCCGCTCGACCGGTTGGCCACAAAAGTTGGCCACCAGCAACTCCAGGTTGCGCCGTCCCACCTGAATGCCGACGCTAAACGCCCCTTGCGGGTTCAGTGAGAGTGGCACGGAGGGTTGACCAATCTTGCCGCGCACCCGGTCTTGCTTGAGCAACAAACCGTCGTCGAGCAAGCGGCCGACGATGATGGCCACGGTTTGGGTGGATAGTTGCGTCAGCCGCGCCAGATCTGCTTTGGGGATAGCACCGTGGTGACGGATGGCCTGCAAAACAGTGCGTTCGTTGAACTGGCGCATGCCTACATGGTTGGAGCCCCGCATGGATGATGGGGGCGAAGCGCTGTTCATACGATGGTCAAATTCCGAAAGCATCAAAGAAGAATCACGCCCTTGCAGAAAAGGGCGTTGCCGTAGGCCGTGCCTTCACCGCTTTGCACGATCAGGCTTGCCCCCTTGATTTTCTCGTAGAAAGCATATCTCTCGACGGGCTCGACCTGTTCTGCCTTGAAACCCTGTGCAAGGACCAAATCGACCACCGCCTGCTGCGCCGCCGTGCGGTGGCCCTCAGCGCTGTTGCACACCCGCATGAACGCGGCGGGTTGTGCCACGTCCACGGCCAGCGGAATGACGGACAACACCGCCTTACTCACGCGCACCAGGCTGTGGCCTGGCAAGCGCACTACCGGTTTGCCGTGGCTCAAGAAGTCCGCCGTGAAGTTCGCGTCCACCACCGCCACCCATTCGCCATGGCCCATGGCGCAAAGGTGCATCAGCAACTCAGGCGTCAGCAGCGGGTCGATTCCCTTCAGCATGGCACCGCCTCGTCAGCAATCAGACTGTTCGGATGAATGGCGCCGGTGATCAGGCCCACGATTTCTTCTGGGCTGGTTTCGCGCGTCAAGCGGTTGCAGATGATGCGGCCCTGCCGGAACACCCAAATGCGGTCCACCAGGTCAAACACCTGGCGCAGGTTGTGGCTGATGATGATCAGTGGCACGCCCCGGGCTTTCAGACCCTTGATGATTTGTTCCACGCGCGCCGTTTCAGCCACACCCAAAGCAGCGGTGGGTTCGTCCAGGATGATGAGTTTCTTGGCAAAGCCAGCCGCGCGGGCAATGGCCACGCACTGGCGCTGCCCGCCGGACATGCCGCGCAGGCTCTCGGACATGTCCTGAATCTTCACGCCCGTGGTCGACAGCATCTGGGTGGACTGTTCCCGCATTGCCTTGTGGTTCAAGATGGACAAGGGACCGAGATTGAAACGCGTGAGTTCGCGGCCAAGGAAGATATTGGCCGGCACATCCAGGTCTTCGGCCAGGGCCAGGGTTTGGTAGACGGTCTCAATGCCTTGGTCGCGAGCGTCCAGCGGCGAGCGAAAGCCTACTTTTTTACCGTCTAGCAGGATGTCGCCCTGGTTGGGTTGTTCGACGCCGGTAATCAGGCGCACAAAAGTGCTTTTGCCCGCTCCGTTGTCGCCCACGATGGCGGCGTGTTCACCGGGCTGCAGGCTGAAATGGGCGTCAGTCAGCGCTTTCACGCCACCATAGTGTTTGGTGATGCCGCTGATGCGCAGCACCGCGTTTTTAGAGTTCATACAGTGTCTAAGTAGGGTCAAGCGGTGTCGTAGGGGACGGGAAAAACAGACGTTCGAAAGCTCAAAACAGCCATTTGGGAGGGAGCATGCCACAACTTTCGTGGTTTTCGTATTAGTAAAACCCCTAGATTTAATTAGTAAACAATCTGGTTTAATTCGATCCCAGCACGCAACAGGTTCATCTGTGCGGCTATCTCAACCACAACGGAGACACAGTTATGAACGTGAAACGCACCCTCGGCCGCTTGGCCATCGCGATGGCAGCTGCCGGCCTGATGGCCAGCGCCATGGCTGAAACCACCATCGCCTACATCACCAACGGCAACACCAACGAAGGCTGGACCCTGATCAACGGCGGCGCCAAAGCCGCTGGCGCCAAAGCTGGCGTCAAGTTCATCGAACTCGCGGCCGAAAAAGGCGAACTGTCCAAGCAGCTCGCCATCGTGGAAGACATGATCACCCGCAAGGTCAACGCGATCGCCATCGCACCGGTCGACAGCGCGGGCATCGCCCCCGCCATCAACAAGGCCCTGGCCGCTGGCATCAAGGTCGTGGCTGTGGACACCGGTATCACTGGCGCCAAGATCACGTCGTACGTGGCCACCGACAACATCGCGGCTGCAAAAGTGCAAGGCAAATGGGCGGCTGAGCAGATCAAAGACGGCGACACCGTGATTTACGTGACCGGCGACCTGGGCCAATCCACTGGCCAAGAGCGCAAAAAAGGCTTTGTGGACGGCTTAAACGGCGTGCGCAAGAACGTCAAGATTGTGGAAGTGCCCACCACCTGGGACCAAACCATGGCCCAAAACGGCGTGGAAACCGCATTGCGCGCCAACCCGACTGCCAAGATCATCGCTTGCGCCTGGGACGGCGGTGCACTGGGCGCCAAGGCTGCGTTGATGGCGGCTGGCAAAAAAGCCGGTGACGTGAAGATCGCTGGCTTTGACGGATCCCCTGGTGGCCTGGACATGATGAAGCAAGGCTGGCAGTCGGCCAACGCGGCACAAATGCTGGCCAAAATTGGCCAGGTGGGCGTGGAAACCGCCATCGCTGCTGCTGAAGGCAAAAAAGTCGAAGCCCGTATCGACACCGGCTCCTTCCTGGTGCTGCCGTCCAATGTGGACCAGTTCGCCAAAGACTCTGGCGTGGGCCAGTTCATGAAGGTGAAGTAAATCCCTGCGCCACCGAACGGCTTGCGTGTGCAAGTAGCTTGGGTAGGCAAGGCGACCGCCAGCACGAACCCGCTGGTGGTCGTTCGTTTTTCGTAATAAGGAACCGTTTTCATGAAGTCCCTCACCCGACAAGAATGGTATGGCGCTTTGGTGGCCGTGCTGGTCCTGGGCGCGCTGCTTACTGTGGCCTCGCCTTACTTTTTGACGACTGGCAACTTGTCGAACATCCTAGTCCAGGCCTCGGTGATTGCGCTGCTGGCAGGCGGTCAGACCTTTGTCATTCTGACCGGCGGGGTTGACTTGGCGGTGGGTGCGCTCACCGCGCTTGCAGGCGCCATTGCCGGCCATTTAATGATCAAACTCGGCATCAACCCCTACGCCGCCATATTGGCGGCCCTGGCCATTGGCGCTGCGGTGGGCGTGTTCAACGGCTACCTGGTGGCCTTTGTGGGCATCCCCTCATTCATCGTCACCCTGGGCGGCCTGACGCTGTGGCGCGGCCTGGCGTTTGACGCCACGGGCGGATTTGACAATTCCGGCATGCCCGACCCTCTGCCCTTTATTGGCTACGGCGCCTTTTTGGGTGTGCCCATGCCGATCTGGATTACTGGTGTTTACTTTGTGGTGATGGCCTTTGTGCTCTCCAGCACCAAGCTAGGACGCTACGTTTACGCTATGGGCTCCAACGAAATGGGCGCGCGCCAGGTGGGTATCAATATCCGTTGGTACAAGTTGGGCGTGTATGTG
>CAMDKE010000219.1 GCA_945901215.1 Comamonas sp. lk | reverse complement strand
CGGGATTTGGGCTTGGCCTCTCGTTTGCCGCACCAGCAAGAAGGTCTACAACCAGTCGCTGGTGGCGATGATGATGCAGGACCTGGGCGAAGCAAAAACCGAGGCCGTTGTCAAAGGCTGGGTGGCGAACCTGGCCACCGATGTGTTTGCGGATGACACCGCCTTGCTCAAGGCCATTGCGGCGGGCCAGTGCCAGGTCGGCATTGTGAACACCTACTACCTGGGACGCTTGCTGCAAGCGGACCCCGCATTTCCGGTTGGCCTGTTCTGGGCGAATCAGGCGACCACGGGCGTGCATGTGAATGTGTCGGGTGCCGGTGTGACGCGCCACAGCAAAAACCCGGTGCTGGCACAAAAGTTTCTGGAGTACCTGTCCTCAGACGAGGCACAAAAAATCTACACCGACAAAGACCTTGAATTCCCCGCCAACCCGGCGGTGTCTGCCGATTCCGTTATCAAGTCCTGGGGCAGCTTCAAGCCCAACCTGATCAATGTGTCCAAGGCGGGCGAGCTGCAAGCGGCCGCCACGCGCCTGATGGACCGCGCGGCCTACAAATAGCCTGTCCATGACGCTGCCCCGCTGGCCACTGTGGGTGGTGCTGCCCCTGGCCCTGGTGACCCTCACTCCGCTGGCGGTGGTGGGGGCCAGCTGGGCGCAGCGCGCGCCTGAAGTTTGGCAACACTTGCGCGACTACGTGCTGGCCGGGGTGTTGCTCAACACGCTGGTGCTCACCGTGTGCGTTGGGTTGGGGGTTGCGGTGTTGGGCGTGGCGCTGGCGTGGATCACCGTGATGTGCGAGTTTCCGGGGCGGCGCTGGCTGGGTGGGGCGCTGGTGCTGCCGCTGGCCTTGCCCGCCTACGTGCTGGCGTTTGTGCATGTGGGCCTGATGGACTACAGCGGCCCGGTGCAAACCCTGTGGCGCGCAGCCACCGGTTGGTCGGGTGGACTCCCCTCCGTGCGCAGCACCGGCGGTGCGGTGCTGGTGTTTTGCCTGGCGCTCTACCCGTATGTGTATTTGCTGGCGCGCCAGGCGTTTCAAACCCAGGGCGCGCAATGCATGCAGGCTGCGCAGGCCTTGGGCCTGAGCTGGAACCAGGCGTTTTGGCGCGTGGCCATTCCCATGGCGCGGCCCTGGTGGGCCGCAGGCATCGGGCTGGCGCTGATGGAGGTGTTGGCCGACTTTGGCACCGTGGCGATCTTCAACATCGACACCTTCACCACCGTGATCTACAAGACCTGGCTGGGTATGTTCAATTTGGCAGTGGCCTCGCAGCTGGCATCCCTGCTGGCCCTGGGCGTGCTGGCCCTGGTATGGCTGGAACAGAGTGCGCGCGCACGCCGCCAGTTTGCGCCCTCGGCCAAGGGCCAGTCGCGCACGCGCATTGCGTTAACTGGCGTGGCCGCCTGGTCCGCTACCGGGGCTTGTGGGCTGGTTTTCACCGCGGCCTTTGTCGCGCCGGTGCTGCAACTGATGTACTGGGTGGTGCAAGTGGCAGCCAACGATCTGGACGCGCGCTACTGGCAGTTTGTGCTGCATTCGCTGATGCTCTCGGGCCTGACGGCGTTGGTGGTGCTGGCTGCGGCGCTGGCGTTGGCCTATGCCGCGCGCGCCTCTGAAGGCCAGCGCGGGCAGCGCGCGGTGGCGGCACTGGTGCGTGTGGCTAATTTGGGATACGCCTTGCCCGGCATGGTCTTGTCGGTGGGCTTGTTTGCGCCAGTGGCCTGGGTGGACAGCCGCTTGCTAGCCTGGACGCAAGGTCTGGGTTTGGCGCCGCTGCCGGTGCTCAAGGGCGCGCTGGCCGTCATGGTCACCGCCTTGGCCGTGCGCTTTATGGCGGTGGGCTTTAACCCGATCCAGGCCGCCATGCAGCGCATCACCCCCAACCAGGAGCGCGCAGCGCGCAGCCTGGGTTTGGGCGCCTGGCAGTCGCTGCAGCGCTTGCATGTGCCACTGCTGCGCCCAGGGCTGCTGAGCGCGGCGCTGCTGGTGTTTGTGGAAGTGATGAAAGAAATGCCCATCACGCTGATGACCCGGCCCTTTGGCTGGGACACCTTGGCGGTGCGCATTTACGAGATGACATCGGAGGGCATGTGGGAGCGCGCCGCGCTGCCCAGTGTGTGTGTGGTGCTGGCGGGTTTGCTGCCGGTGTTTTTACTGGTCCGAAAGAGCGAGCAAGAGTAGCCATGGCAAGTTCAACAATGCTTTCCCCCGAGCCGGGTGCCGCTTTAGGCACGGTGGCTGCCTTACAAATGGCGCAGGTGACATTGGCCTACCCCGGCCAGGTGGCACCCGTGGTGCGCGATGTGTCGCTGCAACTGGCGCCGGGCGACATCGCTTGCCTGCTGGGCCCGTCGGGCTGTGGCAAGACCACGCTGCTGCGCGCCATTGCCGGCTTTGCGCCGCTGCAGGCCGGGCGCATCGCCATCATGGGGCGCGAGGTGTCCGGCGCTGGTGTGCATGTGCCCACCGAGCAGCGCAACATCGGTATGGTGTTTCAGGATTACGCGCTGTTTCCGCACCTCACGGTGCAAGGCAATGTGGGCTTTGGCTTGCGCGGCCTGGCGGCCAAGGACGCAAAAGCACGGGTGCAGCAGATGCTTCAAATGGTCGGACTGGAAAGTCTGGCGCAGCGCTATGTGCACGAGCTATCAGGCGGGCAGCAGCAGCGCGTGGCGCTGGCGCGCGCACTGGCGCCCCAGCCCCAGCTGCTCTTGCGTGATGAGCCTTTCTCCAATCTGGACGTGAGCTGGCGCGAGCACTTGGCCCGCGAGGTGCGTGCGCTGCTCAAAGCCACTGGCACAACCGCCGTGCTGGTCACCCACGACCAACAGGAAGCCTTTGCCATGGCCGACTATGTGGCAGTGCTGGCCGAAGGGCGCGTACAGCAGTGGGGCACGCCCATGGCGCTTTACCACGAGCCGGTCAACCGGCTGGTAGCGAACTTTCTGGGCGAAGGTGCGTGGATTCCTATGCACCACAGCGCCAGCGGCGAACTGGTGACCGAGCTGGGTACGTTTGCGGCCCCCGCTGATGCAGACCTTGCGGATATGAACGGCGCAGTGCAGCCACCGCAGGAGCTGCTGGTGCGCCCCGACGACATCCTGCACGACGACGCAAGCCCGACCAAGGCACGGGTGGTGTCCAAAGTGTTCCGGGGCGCCAACTTTCTCTATGCGCTCGCGCTGCCGTCGGGGCAAACGGTGTTTTCGCTGATACCCAGCCACCACGACCACGCGCTGGATGAGCACATTGGGATCCGGCTGGAGCTGGACCACCGGGTTCACTTTGCTTGTGTGGCCCATACGGCGGGCTTTGCCCCAGCACCTGGCCGAGGTGCGGCGCCACTTGGGCGGTGACGGGCCGGTGCTTTCGCACCGGGTGCCCAACGTGCCTCGGCGCAGTTGCCAGGGCATGGGCCAGAGCCGCTGGCGTTATGCAGCCATCCTCTAGCGCCTCGCGGGGGTATTGGCAGGGGTGAATACGTGGCAATCAGAGTTTCTGCCTAAACGCCTCCGGCGTCTGCCCCGTCCAGCCCCTGAAGGCGCGGATAAAGCTTTTCTCGTTGTTAAACCCCGCCAGCGTGGCGATCTGCTTGACCGGGCGGCGGCTGCGCTGCAATTGCGCCACAGCCACGTCGCGGCGCACGGCGTCTTTGAGTTGCTGCAAAGAGGCGCCTTCGTCCTTGAGCTGCCGGTGCAGGGTGCGCGCTGACATATGGAGCCAATGCGCCAGGTCGTCGGCGTTGCGGCAGTGCTCAGGGTGCTGTGCCAGGGTTTGGCGTACTTTTTCCACCAGCAAGCGGTCGCGCCGGTAGGGGCGTACCGTGAGCAGCAGGGCGCGCTGCAGCATGTGTTGCAGCGCCGCCTCGTCGCGGCGCACCGGCAGCGCCAGGTAGCGCGCGTCAAACAGCAGGCGGTGCGTCGGTGCGTTAAAGCGCGTGGGTCCGTCAAACAGCACCTGGTAGCTGGCCTGGTGCGCGGGGGCGGCAAAGCGCAGCTCGGTGCCTTGCAGCGGAATGCGCGAATCGGTCAGCCAGCAGGCCACGCCCAAGGCGTTGCGCAGCACCGACACCACGCAAAACTCCTGCAAGGCGCCCAGGCTGCGCACCTCGCTGAGTTGCAGCCAGGCCAGGCCCTTGTGCTCGTGCAGGGTCAGGGCAATGTCGTCGGTCAGCAGGCCGTGATGGCGGCACCAGCGCTGCAGCGCCACCCGCATTGTGGGCGCGGTCAGGGAGGCGCGCACCAGCATGCCGTAGCTGCCCCAGGGCAGGCGGCGGCTGAACCAGCCCAAGCCCTCGTCGTCCAGCTCTTGCATGGCCAGACCAGAGATCAGTTCCATTTGCATGGCAGTAATACGCGCCTGCGGCTGGGTCAATAATTGCGGCTCGATTTGTGCCTTGGCCAGCGCGCCGCTAGCGTCCTTTCCGTGCTTCGCATAGGCTGCCACGATGGCTTGCACAAAGGCTATAGGCGTTGCGGCACGGCCTTGTGTAGGTGCGCCAGCGGAGGGTAGAACAGCTTGTGTAGAAGCTTGAGGTATTGCCATGGATGTGGTGCATTGTGGACCAAACAGTGGCACGATTTGCACCCTTTGTGGCGCAAACGCGGTTCGGCACGCGCTATGCTGGCACCCATCTGAAAACTGAGGTCGCCCCATGTCTGTTTTGCAAAGCCAGCTCAACCCCCGCTCCGCCGACTTCTTGGCCAACGCCGCCGCCATGCGCGCCCTGGTCGATGACTTGCGCCTGCACCTGGAAAAGGTGGCGCTGGGCGGCGGCGAGACTGCGCGCGCCAGGCACACGGCGCGCGGCAAGCTGCTGCCGCGCGAGCGGGTGCACATGCTGCTCGACCCCGGCACGCCGTTTTTGGAGCTCGCGCCCCTGGCCGCGCTCAATTTGTACGGCAACGATGCCCCT
>CAMDKE010000218.1 GCA_945901215.1 Comamonas sp. lk | reverse complement strand
CCGCGCGCTGGCTACCGCCTGGGCGTGCCCAGCGCCGGGCAATGGCGCACGCTGATCAACACCGACGACGCGGTGTACGGCGGCAGTGGCATTGGCAATGACGCTCTGGCGACGCAAGCGCTGGCGGTCCACGGGCATGCGCACTCGCTAGAGTTGCATTTGCCACCCTTGTCGTGCCTGGTTTTGGCGCCGCAATAGAAAGTTAGGCCTGATGGATGCGGCGCTGCGGCCCCTGTTAAACACCTCTTTGCTGGGCGCGACGGTGGTGGCCGAGGGTGTCGAGTTCGCCCTTGCAGCACCCAACGCACATGCGGTGGAACTGTGCCTTTTTGACCTGACCGGTCAGCACGAAGTGCAGCGGCTGCCCATGCCTGCGGCCGTGGACGGTGTCTGGCAGGCCTTGCTGCCTGGCGCGGGCGCGGGCCTGGTCTACGGTTGGCGCGTTCATGGCCCTTGGAACCCGGCGCAGGGCGAGCGCTTTAACCCCCACAAGCTCTTGCTTGACCCTTGCGCCGGTGCGGTGCTGGGCGAATACGGGGGACAGGACATCCACCTGGGCCACCAGGTGGGCGCGCCGCAGCAGCAAGACACGCGCGACAACGCGCAGGCGGCTTTAAAGGCGGTGGTGGTCGAGCCCCTTGGCCCCGCAGGCCGCGGCCTGCATGTAGACCCGGCGCAACGCCTGGTGTGCGAATTGCACGTCAAGGGCTTAACCGCGCTGCACCCAGATATACCGCCCGAGCTGCGGGGGACTTATGCGGGGCTGGCGCACCCGGCGGCGATTGCCCATTTGAAGACCATGGGTGTGACCACGGTGAGCCTGATGCCGCTGGCCAGCTGCGCCGATGAAGTTCGCCTGCTGCAACTGGGGTTGCGCAATTACTGGGGCTACAGCCCGATTGCCTGGAGCGCGCCAACTGCACGGTACTGGAGCGCACAGGCCGGCAGCAGCCCGCGCAGCGAGTTGCGCGCCATGGTCAGTGCCTTGCACGCGGCGGGCCTGGAGGTGTGGCTCGACGTGGTCTACAACCACAGCGGCGAGACCGACGAACACGGCCCGACCTTGAGCCTGCGCGGCATCGACAACGCCACCTACTACCACCTGGACCCGCAAAACCCCGCGCACTGCCTGAACTGGACCGGTTGCGGTAACTGCCTGCGCCTGGACCACCCGCTGGTCATCCGCATGGTCTTGCAAAGCCTGCGCAGCTGGGTACTGGACTTTGGCATCGATGGTTTTCGCTTCGACCTGGCCCCGGTGCTGGGGCGGAGCGGGGCGGCGCAAGGACACGATTTTTCGCCACGCGCGCCCTTGTTTGAAGCAATCGCCAGCGACCCGGTGTTATCAAGCTGCACGCTGGTAGCCGAGCCCTGGGACATCGGCCACGGCGGCTACCAGCTAGGCCGCTTTCCTAGCGGCTGGCTGGAATGGAACGACCGTTTTCGCGATGCGCAGCGCGGTTTCTGGTTGCACCAGACGCCGGTGCTGGGCGAATGGGCCACGCGTCTGGCGGGCTCAAGCGACGTGTTTGACACCCACCGCCGGGCGGCGCACAGCAGCGTGAACTTCGTCGCAGCGCACGACGGTTTCACCCTGGCCGATGTGTTGCGCTTTACCCACAGGCATAACCTGGCCAACGGCGAAAACAACCGCGACGGCCACGGCCACAACCTGAGCATCAACTGCGGGGTCGAAGGCGACACCGACGACCCGGGTGTTCTGGCGCGGCGACACCAATGGCAGCGCGTGCTGCTGGCCGTCACGCTGCTGTCGCTGGGCACGCCGATGGTGCAGGCAGGCGACAGCATCGGCCACAGCCAGCAGGGCAACAACAACGCCTACTGCCTGGACAACGCCACCAGCTGGTTGGACTGGGCCCGGGCCGATGCGCGCTATGCCAGCTTTATCGGGGCCTTACAGGCGCTGCGCCGCGCGCGCTCGGTGCTGCGCAGTGCGCAGTGGTGGCAGGGCGCCGATGCGGGCCAAGGCGTCGTAGCGCGCTGGTATCTGCCCGAAGGCGCAAGCCCCAGCGACCAAGACTGGAGCGACCCGGCTCGCCGGGCGCTGGCATTGCAGCTCACCCACACTCCGCGCCCGGGCAGCGCAAAGAGCACCGACTCCCTGAATGCCAGTTGCCTGCTCTTGTTCAACGGCGCAGCCCACGCGGTACGCTTTGTGCTGCCGCCAGGGGACTGGTTTCTCCATATTGACACCCAATACGGCAACGGTCTTAATCGACTACTGGACAGTGCGGACGGTGCGCAAACGCTGCCATGCGGGAGCCTGTGGCTTGCCAGCACCGCACCGATAGAGAACCTACAAAAACCAGATTCAGAGGAGACCCCATGAACACCATTGATTCCACATACAAAGCTTCGACACAGCCGCATATGCTGGTGCGCCGCACGATTGCCCTGGTACTGGCCGGAGGGCGCGGTTCGCGCCTCAAACAGCTCACCGACCGGCGCGCCAAGCCTGCGGTGTATTTCGGCGGCAAGTTCCGCATCGTCGACTTCGCGCTTTCGAACTGCGTCAACTCCGGTATCCGGCGCATCGGCGTCATTACCCAGTACAAATCGCACTCGCTGCTGCGCCATTTGCAGCGTGGCTGGAGTTTTTTGCGCGCCGAGCTCAATGAAATGGTCGACCTGCTGCCGGCACAGCAGCGGCCCAATGACGAGCACTGGTACCGTGGCACCGCAGATGCGAATTACCAAAACCTGGACATCATCCAAAGCAGCAAGCCGGAATACGTGGTCATCCTGGCCGGCGACCATGTGTACAAAATGGATTACTCGCTGATGCTCAAAGACCATGTCGACAGCGGCATGGATTGCACTGTGGGTTGTATTGAAGTGCCAGTGCGCGAGGCACACGCATTTGGGGTGATGGCGGTGGACGCGGCGCGCACCATCATCGACTTTGCCGAGAAACCCACGCAACCCCAAGCCATGCCCGGCAACCCGCATGTGGCGCTGGCGAGCATGGGGATTTATATTTTCAGTGCCGAGTACCTGTACCGCGTGCTGCACGAAGACCTGGCCGACTCCAGCTCGAGCCACGATTTCGGTAAAGACGTGATTCCGCGCGTAGTGCAGGAAGGGCGCGCGATCGCCCACCCGTTTTCCATGTCCTGCGTATCGTCGAGCCAAGAGGCCTTGCCCTACTGGCGCGATGTGGGCACCATTGATGCGTTTTGGGAGGCCAACCTGGACCTCGCATCGGTCACCCCAGCCCTGGACATATACGACACGAACTGGCCGATCTGGACCAGCCAGCGCCAGCTTCCCCCCGCCAAGTTCGTGCAGGATGCGCAGGGCATGCACGGGCAGGCGATCAACACCATGGTCTCGGGCGGCTGCATTGTCTCGGGCTCGGTGGTCAGCAACTCGGTGCTGTTTTCCGGCGTGCGGGTGCATTCCTTTTGCGAGATTGACCAGGCCGTGTTTTTGCCCGACGTGACCGTGGGCCGGGGCTGCCGCCTGCGCAAAGTGGTGGTGGACCGGGGCTGCACGCTGCCCGAAGGATTGGTCGTGGGCAAGGACGCGGTGCTCGATGCCGCACGTTTTGAGCGCACCGACAACGGCGTCGTGCTCATTACCCAGACGATGCTTGATGCACTAAACGCTTCCTAACTTTCATGGAGGCGCACAGCGCCCTCCCCCACGAGATTTCGTTCACCCTAATGGCCCCAGCCTCACGTTTTACGCATGCGCATTCTTCAAGTCAGCTCCGAACTGTTCCCCGTGTTGAAGACCGGCGGTCTGGCCGATGTGGCCGGCGCCCTGCCCGCCGCCTTGGGCGCGCAGGGCTGCGATGTGCGCGCCCTTTTACCCGGCTTTCCTGCGGTTTGCACGAGCCTGCGCGATCCGCAAAAAGTCGGTGGCTTCATCACACCCTGGGGCGAGGGCATTGACCTGGTCTTGGGGGATTTGCCAGGAATTGGCCCGGCCGGCCAGGCACTGAAGACCTATGTGCTGATGGCGCCTGGCTTGTACGACCGGCCGGGCAACCCCTACCACGACGGCCGGCACCAGCCTTACGCCGACAACCACCGCCGTTTTGCAGCACTGGCTTGGGGCGCGGCGCATCTGGCCTATGGCTTGGATGCCATTTGGGGACCCGAGTTGGTGCATTGCCACGACTGGCACGCCGGGCTGGTGCCTGCGTGCATGGCTTTTTGGCAAAGCCCGCGCCGGATTCCCACCCTTTTCACCATCCACAACCTGGCCTACCAGGGCTGCTTTGACGCGTCCTGTTTTGCCGACCTGGGCCTGCCAGCGGCGGCCTTTGGCCTTGACGGTTTGGAGTTCTATGGCCAGGTGTCTTTCATGAAAGCCGCCTTGGTCTACGCCCACCACATCAGCACGGTCAGCCCGACGTATGCACGCGAAATTCAGACCCCAGATCAGGGTTTCGGCCTGGACGGCCTGCTGCGCCAGCGCGCGGCGCAACTCAGCGGCATTCTGAACGGGGTGGACGCCAAGGTGTGGGACCCAGCCATCGACCCCCTTTTGCCCCATACCTTCGATGCGCGCCGCCTGGCAGGCAAGGCGCTCAACAAAGCTGCCCTGCAGGCGGAAACCGGCTTGGAATCGCTGCCGGATGCGCCTTTGTTTACTTTGGTGGGCCGCCTTACCGAGCAAAAAGGCCTGCCCCTGGTGCTGGGCGGCATTGAAGAACTGGTGCAGGGCGGCGGGCAGTTGCTGGTGCTGGGCAGCGGAGATGCGGCCCTGGAGCAGGCGCTTGCCGCGCAGGCACAGGCGCACCCCGGGCGCATGGCGGTGCGGCTGGACTATGACGAGGCGCTGGCGCACCGCATTTTTGGCGGCGGCGACATCACGCTGGTGCCCTCGCGCTTTGAGCCCTGCGGCCTGACCCAGCTCTATGGCCTGAAATACGGCAGCCTGCCCCTGGTGCGCCG
>CAMDKE010000217.1 GCA_945901215.1 Comamonas sp. lk | reverse complement strand
GCCCGCTGGCCGCTTTATCCGCGTTTTGCCACCAGGGTCAGGATGTCATAGCTGGCGACTAGTTCGCCCGACTGGTTGCTAACCTCCACATCCCAGGCCACCACGCCCTGACCGACACCCTTGTCGTCGCGTTTGTTGCGGTCCGTTTTGCGTTTGGCGGTCAGGCGCGCCTGGATGGTGTCGCCAATGCCCACCGGCTTGACAAAACGCAGTGTGTCCAAACCATAGTTAGCCAATACCGGACCCACCCCGGGCGAGACAAACAGGCCCGCAGCGGCAGACAACACAAAGTACCCATGCGCAATGCGCTTTCCAAAAGCAGAGTCACGGGCCGCAATCTCGTCGAAGTGCATATAGAAATAGTCACCTGAAATGCCGCCGAAGTTGGCGATGTCGGCCTCGGTAACGGTGCGGCGGTGCGTGAGCAAGGAGTCGCCGATGCACAAGTCTTCAAAGTAGCTGCGAAACGGATGTACCACGGTGTCATTCACTTTCGCACCGCGAACATGTTCTGAAGTAATTGCCGCCAGCATGGTGGGTGAGCCTTGGAGCGCGGCGCGCTGCAAGTAGTGTTTGACTGCCCGCAGACCACCCAGTTCCTCGCCACCACCAGCGCGCCCGGGGCCGCCGTGCTTGAGTTGTGGCAGAGGTGATCCGTGGCCGGTGGATTCCACGGCTGCTTGCGCGTCGAGCACCAGCATGCGCCCGTGCCAGGCGGCCAAGGCGGGAATCACCTGCGCAGCAACCGACGGACTGCGCGTCACCAGCGTGCCCACCAAGCTGCCGCAGCCCATGTTGGCGAGGGCCATGGCTTCTTCCAGGTCGTCGTACGCCATCAGCGTACTGACCGGACCAAAGGCTTCTACATCGTGCACTGCGCGGGTGCTCAGCGGCGCATCGCACACCAGCAACGTGGGCGCGAAAAACGCGCCCTGGTCAACGCCGTCTCCCTGGGGCACAAAGCCATCGCTCTGGTCCAGCACCACGCGGGCATGTCGCTTCAATAGCGCCACGCGCTCGGAGACATCGTCGCGCTGCGCGTGGGATGCCAAAGCGCCCATGTGTACGCCTTCTACCAAAGGGTCGCCCATGACGGTTTTCAAGAGCTGCAAGCGAAGCTTTTCAGTCACCGCGTCCAGATGCTGGCGCGGCACGATGGCGCGTCGAATAGCAGTGCATTTTTGGCCTGCCTTGGTCGTCATCTCACGCGCGACCTCTTTGATGAACAAGTCGAATTCTTCGTCGTCGGGGCTGACATCGGGCGCCAAGATAGCGCAGTTAAGGGAATCGGCCTCGGCGTTAAAGGGCACGCTGTGGCGCACAAGATTAGGGTTCACGCGGAGTTTGGCCGCAGTATCAGCCGATCCGGTAAAAGTCAGCACATCGGCGCCGTCCAAGCGATCGAGCAGATCGCCGGTGCTGCCAATGACGAGTTGCAAGGCACCCTCGGGCAGTAGGCCGGACTGGACAACCAGGCGCATCGCGGCTTCGGTCAGGTAGCTGGTGGTGGTGGCGGGCTTGCCAATGCATGGCATGCCGGCCAGAAAACTCGGTGCCAGCTTTTCCAGCAAACCCCATACCGGGAAGTTGAAGGCGTTAATGTGCACAGCCACACCGGCGCGGGGCACCAGAATGTGGGTTCCGGAAAACCCGCCTTTCTTTCCCAGCGCCATCACAGGCCCTTCGTGCAGCACATTGCCAGAAGGCAACTCGTTACTACCCATCGCGGCATAGGCAAACAGGGTTCCGGCGCCCCCATCGATATCAATCCAGCTATCGGCCCGTGTGGCACCCGTGTGCGCCGAGACGGCATACAAGGATTCCTTGTGTTCCATCAAATACTTGGCCAGTGCTTTAAGACGTTGGGCGCGTTCCTGAAAGTCCAATGCCAGCAGATTTTTTCGGCCCTGCGTGCGGGCGAAGTGCAGTGCACTTTCGAAATCAATGGTCTCGGCATGGGTGCAGGCAACGGCACGGCCATTGACAGCGCTGCGAAGGGTTTGTGCGGGCTCGGTGCCCAGCCATTGACCGGCGATATAACTTTGGAGCGTGGCGGACATGGCGTGCCTTTCAATACCGTGCAGAGGGGTGCAAATTAGCGTTCATCAAAACTCAGGGTGACCTGGGCACTGGTGGGGCGCGCCTGGCACGACAGCACAAAGCCCTGATCGGTCTCCCAGGGCTCGAGCGTGAAATTTTTGACCATCAGTACTGTGCCTTCCATCAGCTTGGCGCGGCAGGTGCAGCACACGCCTCCCCTGCAGGAATAGGGCAGGTCCAGTCCGGCGGCCAGGGCCACATCCAGAATGCGTTGTCCGGGCTCCATCTGTAGGGCGTGCGTCTTGCCGTCGAGCACCACCTTGAGCGCCACACCACCTGGGGCTTGCGGCGCGTGAGCGGTGAGCCCGGTGCGCCGCTTGGCGGCGTCGAGTGCGTCCAGTGCGTCCAGAGTTGGGGAGCTAAAGCGCTCGCTGTGGACGCGCTCAGGTTTGACCCCAGCCTCCTTTAGGGCCTGGCAAGTGGCCTCTATCATGGCCTCGGGGCCGCATACAAAAACCTCATCCATGCTGGCCACTGGCAGCAGGGTGTTGATTAGCGACCGCACCTTTTGCCCATCAATGCGGCCCTGCAGCAAATCGACCTCTTGCGCCTGGCGCGACAACACGTGGATCAGGGTCAGGCGCTCGGGGTAGCGGTCTTTGAGATCTTGGAGCGCTTCGTTGAACATCACGCTGGCCATGCTGCGGTTGCCATAGACCAGGGTAAATTTGGCGTCGGCTTGTTCTTGCAGGCTGCTGGCCATGATGGACAAGATAGGCGTAATGCCCGATCCCGCTGCAAAGCCCACGCGGTGCACGGCGCGCGGGCGCTTTGACACAAAACGGCCCTGCGCAGGCATCACGTCTATCGTGTCACCAACCTGCGGCACCGTTGCAGCCCAGTTGGAAAAGACGCCGCCTTGCATGGGCCGGATGCCGACTTCAATTTCATTGTTCTGCGCCCACTGGCTGCGGGTGCTGCAGATGGAGTAACTGCGCCGCACCTCATCGCCGCCAATACTCGCGCGCAAGGTGAGGTACTGCCCGGGTTCAAAGCCAAACTGCTTGTGCAAAGCGGGCGCAAGTGCAAAGGAAATGACCACCGCGCCCGCCGCCTCTTGACGCACACAGGAAATCGGCAGCGGATGAAAGCGCAGGGTCGTGGACATGGGTCAATACGGCTTGAAGTAATCGAAAGGCTCTAGGCATGCCAGGCAGCGGTAGAGTGCCTTGCAAGCGGTAGAACCAAAGTGGGATATTTCAGTGGTGTCCAGCGACTCGCATTGAGGACAGGCCACAGCCAGCAGTGCGGGCTGGGCCTTGTTACGGGCAAACTGCAGAATCTTGTCCTGCGAAACGCTCGCACCGGCGCAGGCGTGGGGCGGAGCAATGCCGTAACGGCGCAGCTTTTCCTGGGCCTGGGGCGTGATCCAGTCGCTGGACCAGGCGGGCGCCAGCTGCGTAAGCACGCGCGCCCGCAAGCCCGCTAGGGCCAGCACGCCCACCACATCGTCGTGCATTTGTTCTATGGCGGGGCAGCCACTGTAGGTGGGGGTAATTACAACTTCGAGCCCGCCTGCGACCTGGCGCACGGCGCGCAATATGCCCATTTCCCGCAATGAGACCACCGGAATTTCGGGGTCGGTGACGGTCTCAAGCAAGTCCCAGACAGCGTGCTGCGGGTCCGACTCGGGGCAGGCTTGCAGAGGCCCCGATGGCAAACCTGCAGCTACCACACCGCACCGGGGTGTTGGCGCGCCAGGGATTGCATTTCAGCGAGCAAAAAGCCCAGGTGCTCGGAATGCACGGCGAGTTTGCCCGTGGGCACGAACCCATGCGCCGGTGAAAGAACCAGGGTAGCCTCCAAGACGGCGTCGTGGATCAACATATCCCAATGCGGGCGCGCCGATGCCAGGTCCAGGGCCACGTCTGATGCAATGGCCGCTGATTCCACTTCTGTGGCCGTCCAGAATTCCTGGGTATAGGGCAGCAAAAAATCCAAGGCCGCTTGCGCTCGTGCGTGCGACTCTGCGGTACCGTCTCCAAAGCGCATCAACCAGTCCCGCGCATGGCGCAGGTGGTAGCGCGCTTCCTTGAGTGACTTGGCGCCAATGGCGGCGAGCTGCGCGTTTTGGCTGTTCTGCAGTTGCTCCCATACCAGCACCATCAGGGCGCTGTACAAGAAATTGCGCACGATAGTGACGGCGTAATCTCGCTCACTGCGGGCCGTGGGCGCCAGCGCGGTGTTGTGCGGCAGTTCCAGCAGGGTGTAGTTGCGGTATTGACCCGCGTCGCGCAAATAGGCCAGTGCGTCTTCGCTGGCGCCTTCGCCTTGCAGCGTTGCGGCGTATTGGTAGAGCAGGCGTGCCTGGCCAATCAGGTCCAGGGCATTGTTGGCCAGCGCCAGGTCTTCTTCCAGGATGGGGCCGTGGCCACACCATTCGGCGTTGCGCTGGCCCAGCACCAAGGCGTTGTCAGCTAGATGCAGTATGTAGTCTGATAGCGCCAGACCCGTTACGGCGTTCACATGTGCCCCACTTCGTCGGGAATAACAAAAAAGGAAGGGTGCCGGTAAATCTTGTCAACGGCCGGCTCGAACATCATGTCCTTGTCCTGCGGATCGCTGGCAGTAATGGCCGCTGACGGCAGTACCCAGATACTCACACCCTCCTGACGGCGGGTATAGACATCGCGCGCCATTTGCAGGGCCTGCTGGGCGTCTACAGCGTGCAAGCTGCCGCAGTGCTTGTGCTCGATACCCTGCTTGCTGCGAACAAAGACCTCCCAAAGAGGCCACTCTTTGAGGGCTGCCAGGGAGGCGGGTGGGGACTGCGTCATGCGGCGACCTTACCCATTGCACTGCTGCGTGCACTTTGCTTTTCGGCGTAGGCCAGGGCCGCGTCGCGCACCCATTGGCCGTCGTTGTGCGCTTTAACCCGGGTGGCCAGGCGTTCTTTATTGCAAGGG
>CAMDKE010000216.1 GCA_945901215.1 Comamonas sp. lk | reverse complement strand
GCCAGCACCACCGTAGTTTTGGTTAGTAGCAGCACCGCCGTTAGGTGCGGTAACAGCCTGCAACGTAAAGCCGCCAGCCGTGGGGGACGTGTACTGAATTGCGCCAGCAACGTTGGCTTGACCGTTGTTACCAGTGTCTACGCCGGCGTACATAGTGCTGAAGCCGTTGTATTCCATGGCGTCGCTGTAATACAGCGCGGTGTCAATAGGGCTCCAGAATGCACCCAGATCGACTTTACCTAAGCCGCCAGACAAGCTAACGTAGGCTTGCCTACCAAAACCGCTAAAGCTAGCGGTAGAGGTGTCGCCACCGAATCCGCCTTCAAGGTAAACACCGCCTTTCATGGCATCGACAAAGTCTTGGTTGCCTGACAGAATTAAACGGCTAGTTTCCCATACGCCGCTCTTAACTGACCCGCCGGTGCTGCCGGTGCCAGAAGCGCCAACGTCGAGCTTACCGCTCACAGAGACTTGTGCCGAAGCGGCGCCCATGGCTGCTATGGCAGCAATAGCAATGAGAGTTTTTTTCATTTCTTAATTCCTAAATTGAAAAGTTCAAAAATAAAGCTGACCCAGGTATCTTTTGGAAAAGACTCTTGAGCCAGCTTGTTCGTACAGAACGAGGTAAACCGACTGATGTCAGCAAATGCTTAGAAAGCCTTCATCAAACGGATGCGGTATTCGGTGTCGAGGATCGCGGCGGTGCCCGCGGCATTGAGGGTATTGATACCCGCCGCAGATAAGTCCGTTCCCTTAGAAAACTTACTGTTGGCGCCCGCATCTGTATATGTGATGTAGCTGGCGTTAACGGTGGTTGTCTTGCTAAAGCTGTAGGTCATGCCCACGCCCAAAGACGAGCTGGCCTTGTCCCCGTCGCGTGCCGAGCTCAGCGTATAAGCTGCTCCCGCGCCAGCCGCACCGCCATCAAACACGCCCTGTCCCGCACGCGCGGTGTAGTCCAGGCCAAAGGTGGCGTTACCCCTGGGAACTGCCACGCTGGCAACATATTGGTCAGCCGCGCCGCCAGTCTTGACTTGGTAGCCCAAACCAAATTTTGCGACGCCTGCGTCATAGCTGCCGAAGACACGTGTACGCACCATGCCATCGACAATTTTGAGGGCGCCGACTGCACCAAAAAATGTGGAATTCGCTCCCAACATCAATGGGCCCGCCTTGTAGACGCCTTGCAGGTCGGTAAACGTGATGCCTGTGGTGTTTCCTGCTCCACTGGTGGGGGCTGCGGTGGGGGTTCCGGTGATGGCTGCGTTGGCTCCCGGGTAGGTGACAGTGCCACCAAACTCGCCATAAGTGCCGGTTAGCATGACTGGCCCCACGGGAATTGCCAGAGTAACAACGTCGACCATGGAGCACTTGTCCAATGGGACCTCGTTTACGTCTTCGTTGCCGCTATATCGTGTGCCAGTAACGACACCGGATTGAACCGTCACCAAGTTGCCGCAGCTCCGTACCGAGCCGGCAGTTAGGGCTCCAAACGGCCCCATCAAAGTCACGGTACCGTCACGGTCAGCAATAGCTGTGCCGCGACCGCGAATCGTCAGACCGCCGCGAGCGGTGGCCGACATGCCGCCGCCCAGATCTTCAGTAGCGCTCACATAGATTTCACCGTCTTGAACGCGAAGACCTTGCGTATGGGAGCCGCCTGCCCCAAATTTTGGGTCCTGCTGCCAGCTCATGCCGAAGTTCCCGCTGATGGTTGCTTGCGCGAATGCGGCGCCAGAGGTGGCCAAGCTTGCAACAGCAGCCAATGCAGACAAGAATAAAATTATGTTTTTGGCAAAAAAACCAAGTTTTCGCCCAATGGAGGTGACTAAATTGAATGAAAAAATACGCAGATAAAAGTTGGATAGCAACGGCTATACAACTTTTTAGGGTGATTTGTGCCCTTCGTTCCGGGAAAAAAATCGGTAAATTTAAAACTCGGTTTGTCGCCGCTTACAGAGGGGGCCGGTTACGCCCGGCTGCTGTGCGACTAGGTCGGCCAGATGCCTGTTGGGGCCCGGGTGCCGCTGTACAACTCCCCGTTTATTGGTGCTGATGCACGTCATTGACATGGCGCGCGCTGCGGCCAATGACGACACGGCCGTTGCCCAACGCGAGCGCACGGTGCCCATTCCGTCCACCATTACCCGCGTGCCGGGCTATCCGGACAAGCTGTGCCTGTACAAAATGCAGGCCAGCAAATACTGGCAAGTGCGCTGCTGGATTGCCGGGCGCACCTACCGGCGCAGCACCAAAACCCAAAACCTGCGCCAGGCGCTAAGCTTTGCGCGCACCGTTTACGAAGAGTGGCTGGCCGAAAACTACCAAGGCGTCTCAGGCGGCACGGGCGCAGGCCAGGCCCGCGCGCCCCATGCGCCCCAGGTCGCCGCCGCCGTGAGCTTTGGCACCCTGGCGGCCCAGATGTTTGCCAACGAAGAGGGGCGCGTGGGCCGCGGCGAATGGACGCTGGGCAGCTTGCAGGTGCTGCGCAACCGGCTCGACTCCTACATCTTGCCGCGCTGGGGCGCCGCGCCGCCCTCGGCCGTGAGCTACCAAAGCCTGCTCGACTTCATCAATTTCATGAGTGAGCGGCATTCCACCACCACCATCAGCCAGTACCTGGTGGCCACACGCAAGGTGCTGCGCCACGCCGTCTCGGCCGGCCACCTGGAGGCCTTGCCCGATTTCCCCAAAGTCAAGGTGCTCACCAGGTCGCGCGGGGCGTTTACGCCCACCGAATACCGCTGCATCATCCGCAAGGCGCGCAGCCTGCGCGGCGTGCGCCACCCCGACAGCGGCGCCGAAATTCGCATCAAGTACAAGGTGCGGCTTAAACAACAACTCATGCCACCGGACCTGGCCTGGGCCATTGGCTTTATGGTGAATGGCTTTATCCGCCCCAGCGATCTCAAAACCCTCAAGCACAAGCACGTAGAGATCGTGCGCGGCGACCACACCTACCTGCGCCTGACCCTGCCCGAGACCAAAAGCCACGGCAAGCCCATCGTCACCCTGTTCCCGGCGGTGCGCGTTTACCAGCAAATCGTCAAAAACAAGGCCGGCCTTGGCCTGGCCAAGCCCGACGACTACCTGTTTATGCCCCAGCTGCGCGACCGCGACTACATGCTGGCGGTGCTGAGCTTTCACCTCAACTGGGTGCTGGGCCTGACCGGGCTCAAAGACGGCGCCCACGGCCAAGCGCGCAGCATGTACAGCTTTCGCCACTCGTCCATCACATTCAGGCTGCTCTACGGCCAGGGCATAGGCCTGCTCACCCTGGCGCGCAACGCCCGCACCAGCGTAGACGTGATCAACACCTACTACGCCAGCACCGTCACCGGCGAGCAAAACATCGCGCTGCTGCAAAGCAGGCGTACGCGCAAGGCCAAGGCGTGATCCAAGGAGTGATTTTTATTGGCACAGGCGGCTGATTGCGGTAGATCCGAGCCATGGCAACCATCACCTTTGACTCGCTGCGCATTGCCGACAAGCTCAAAACAGCCGGCTTTACTGCCGAACAGGCTGAGGCTGTGGTGCGTGTGATCGTGGAAACTCAGGACGAACTCGTCACCCGCAATTACCTGGATTGCGCGTTATCGGCACTGCGCACCGGCCTGGCGGTTATCAAAGCCGAAATGACCCAGATCAAATGGCTGCAGGGCCTGGTGATTGGTGGCATCGTGGCCATTTTGGCCAAAGTGTTTAGTCACTAAACTCCCACTCCAATACCCATCGCTTTGGTACAGGGCGCTCTTTGCGAGCGCAAGTCTTACACCCGCTGCGCCACCGTCGTCATCACCTTGGCCATGGCGCGCATGGCTGCTTGTACTGGGGCGGGTAAAGGGGCGGCCCCGGCGCTGCGGGCGGTGTCGGCGTGGCGCAACTCATCGTCACGCATCTGCGCCACGATGGCGCGCGAGGCGTGGTCGCCTGCGGGCAAGGCCTGCAAATGGCTGTTCAGGTGCGCGCCCACCTGGGTTTCGGTCTCCACCACAAAGCCCAGGCTGATGGCGTCACCCAGCCGCCCGGCCACCAGCCCCAGGCCAAACGCCCCGGCGTACCACAGCGGGTTGAGCAGCGAGGGGCGTGCGCCCAGCTCTTGCAGGCGCTGCGCCGTCCAGGCCAGGTGGTCCGTCTCTTCTGTGCAGGCGGCCGTGTAGTGCGCCCGCAAAGCGGGATTCGACGTGGCCAGCGCTTGCGCGGTGTACAGCGCCTGCGCACACACCTCGCCCACGTGGTTGACCCGCATCAAGCCGGCCGACTGTTGCTTTTCAGCCTCACTGAGCGCGCTCGGCCCCTCAGGTAGCGTGGGGCAGGCCCGTGAGGCGCGCGGCGTGGCAAATAGGGTGCGAAGCGCCGTGTCGGCGGCAGAAAAAAGGCGATCGGTGGTAGAGGTCATGGGGCGAAGCTTACCGCGTAGCGGCTCGGGGTGTAAGGGCGCACCCCGTTCGGTGACGATCAGGTGTAAACCCGCATACCTATGCCCCAGAGGCCTCTATTTGTTGCGCCGAGGCAACAAAAGCAAGACTTTGCAGCCCCCACCGCATACTTTCCTTTGCAAAACCCACTCCGCTCTGGTGCAATGCAATCAACTTCCTCAACGGAGGTTGGTACTGAAATCCAAATGGTTGGATTCAAGCCCTTTTGTACAACCTGGAGAATTTTTAAATGAAAAAGACGCTTATTGCATTGGCTGCTGTTGCAAGCTTGGCCACCTCTGGCGCCGCATTCGCGCAAGCAACCATTAGCGGCCAATTGGGTTTTAGTTGGCAGCAAAGCCCTGTTGTGAGCACCACAGATGGTTCACACCCCCAAGGCTTGGCTATGCACGACGGTGACATCTACCTGACGGCGAAAGAAGATCTGGGCGGCGGCATGTCTGCTACCGCCCGCGGTGGATTCACGATGCGCGGCCGTGGAACCGCCATTGCGGACCGCGATGGCACCATTTCCCTGGCAGGCCCCATGGGCTCCGTGACCGTTGGCAATCTCCGCGCTTGCGGCCCATTGGATGCGGTGAAGTCTGGTGCGGTGACCGGTCCTGTGTACACGGCAAACGAAACAGAGAATGCTGTGCCGCTGGACAAGTGCTCTATGGTTGAT
>CAMDKE010000215.1 GCA_945901215.1 Comamonas sp. lk | reverse complement strand
GGTCATCACACCGAGCTGGGGGAATTCCTTTTTGAGTGCCCGCACGATGCGCGGAATCAAGCCGTCGGGGTTGAGCGCCTCGCTACCGTCGTAGGTTTTTAGCGAAAGATCGATCACTGGAAACAGCGCCATCACCGGGATTTCCAGCTCGGCACAGGCTTGCGCCACGGGCAGAAGCAGGTCCAGGCTCAGCCGCTCGACGCCGGGCATGGAGGCAATGGGTACCCTTTGGCCCTTGCCTTCGACAACGAACACCGGGTAAATCAGGTCGTGCGAAGTAAGTGCGTTTTCACGTACCAGGTTGCGGGTAAACGCGTCGCGTCGCAGGCGACGCGGGCGGCCAAGGGGATAAGGTGCGGAAGCAATCATGCACAAAATTGTGCCTGACTTTTTTGCAAACCGGCGTAAAAGGTCGCAAGTGCCTGGTTTGAAGGGCTTCGGTTGGCGGAGTTCGACCGCCCTGATTGGTCCTCAGGTTTGGGAATTTCAAATGAATTAAATATTTTTCTCGAAAGAATTAGATTTGTGTATAAATCCTAAGCAAATCGATATAATTTTCATGGGTGCTTAGGCGCCTCCCGCTTTTCCTCCCTGAGCGGGGCCTTGATGTGTGACAGCAAATAGGCTTAATACCCCGGCCCACGTGCTGGGGTTTTTTTTGCTCCCATCCAAGCCGGCACGGGGCTGCAAAAGCCTGCGGCTACACTTTGACCATGCTTTGGTTCAAGTCGTTTCACATCATTTTTGTGGCAAGTTGGTTCGCCGGTCTGTTCTATCTACCGCGCATCTTTGTTAATTTGGCCATGGTGGAGCCGCAATCACTGGCCGAACGGGATCGCTTGCTGCTCATGGCCCGCAAACTGCTGCGCTTTACCACCGTGCTGGCGGTACCCGCTTTGTTGTTGGGGCTGTGTCTGTGGTTGTACTACGGCATTGGCCTGGGCCCCGGCAACGGCTGGATGCACGCCAAATTGACGGTCGTGGTCTTGGCCGTGGCCTACCACGCAGCCTGCGCGCGCATGCTGCGCCAGTTTGAAGCCCAGGCCATGGACCGCAGCCACGTCTGGTTTCGCTGGTTTAACGAACTCCCGGTTCTGTTGCTGGTGGCGGCAGTGCTGTTGGTGGTGTTCAAGCCCTTTTAGCGCGCCCACGGCCATGCGCAAGTCTGCCGCTTGGCCCCTGAGCTGGATTTATGCGGCCTTGGTGGCGTATGCCAGTCTGTATCCCTTTACGGGATGGCGCGACCAAGGTATCGCGCCGTGGTCTTTTTTGTGGGCTGCACCCGCGCGCTACTGGACGGGATTTGATGTAGCCATCAACGTGGTGGGCTACATGCCTTTGGGCGCGCTACTGGCTTTGCTGGTTTTGCGCGGCCGCTATCGCGCCTGGGCGGCCCTGCTGGTGCTGGTGAGCGGGGCGGTGATCTCGGTCGTTCTCGAGGGCATACAAAGCTATCTACCCCAGCGCGTGGCCTCGCGTGAGGACTGGCTGCTCAACAGCTGTGGAAGCTTTCTGGGTGCGTGTGGCGCGCTGCTGCTGCAGCGCTGCGGCGGCCTGGCCCGCTGGGACCAGTGGCAGCAACGCTGGTTGGCACCACAGTCGCGCAGCGTCTTGGTTTTATTGGCAACGTGGCCTGCAGCCTTGTTGTTTCCCTGTTCGGTTCCGTTTGGCGTGGGCCATGTGTGGGAGCGCATTCGGGAGCGGGTCGCCCAGACCATTGCAGACCTGCCAGCACCGGTGCCGTCTTGGGAGGCCTGGTGGCCTGGCCCGGTTTATCCCCTGGTGCCCTTGTCTGCCGCCTCACAATGGCTCTGCGTGGTGCTGGGCTTGTTGATTCCTTGCTTACTGGGCTATTGCGTGGTGCGCACCACCCGGCAACGTGTGGTGATGGCGGTGGCCTTGGTCACGCTGGGTGTGGTTGCTTCCGGGCTTTCTGCCGCCTTGAGCTGGGGGCCTGCGCATACCTGGGCGTGGCTCGACGCCCCAACCCGCTGGGGGCTGGTGCTGGCAACCGCTCTGGCTGCAGCACTGGCCTGTGTGCCTTGGCGCTGGAGTGCGGGCTTGGCCTTGGTGGCTCTGGGTGTTCAGGTGCTGGTACTCAACCAGGCGCCCGAGAGCCCGTACTTTGCCCAAACACTGCAGACATGGGAGCAGGGCCGCTTCATCCGTTTTAATGGCCTTGCCCAATGGGTGGGCTGGCTGTGGCCGTATGCGGCCATTGGCGTGGCAGCCCTGCAAGTGGCAGGGTCGGAAACAGAATCTAAAATTGCCACATGACCGATACCACCACCGCTGCGATTTCCGTCGAAAAACCATACTTTGAACGGCATATTTTTTTCTGCCTTAACAACCGTGAGAACGGTCAAGCCTGCTGCGCCCAGCACCAGGCCTACGAAGGCTTTGACCACTGCAAGAAACGAATCCGCGATGCCGGGCTCGCCGGGCCGGGGCAGGTCCGCGTAAACAAAGCGGGCTGCTTGGATCGCTGCGCCGCCGGCCCGGTGGCGTTGGTGTACCCGGAAGGCGTGTGGTACAGCTACCTAGACGCGTCGGATATCGACGAAATTGTTGACACGCACCTCATCGGTGGAAAAATCGTTGAGCGCTTAGTCGTACCGCCCCATCTGGGGCGCTGATAACCATGAACTCCAGTAGCCGCAAGCTCAGTTTGCTGGGCCCGGCGGGCTCTTTGGAGGCGCTGGTCGACACGCCGGCGTTGGCGCCAGGTCAATCGCTGCGCGGCCTGGCAGTTATTGCCCACCCCCATCCCTTGTTTGGCGGCACAATGGACAACAAAGTGGTGCAGACCTTGGCCAAGGCCTTTGTTCAGACCGGCTGGCAAGCGGTTCGCTTTAATTTTCGTGGCGTTGGCGCCAGCCAGGGCGTTTATGACAACGGGCAGGGTGAGTTGCAGGATCTGTTGGTGGTGGTCGAGCGCTGCACGGCCGACTTGGAGTCGATCGCCGCCGAGCCCGTCGCCTTGGCTTTGGCTGGATTTTCTTTTGGCGCATACGTCGCCAGCCACGCGGTACAGACCCTATTTGCCGCACGGGATATCAGTAAGTTGGTGTTGGTGGGCACCGCGGCGAGTCGCTTCCCGGTTGCGCCGGTGGATGTGGCCTTGCACGAGCGCACCTTGGTCATTCACGGCGAAGAGGACGACACCGTGCCCCTGGCCGATGTCATGGATTGGGCACGTCCCCAACATTTGCCGGTGACGGTGATTCCAGGGGTCGCCCACTTCTTTCACGGACAATTGCCGCTTTTGCGTGGCCTGGTGATGCGCCATTTGAACTCTATCTGACCGCTGTCTCATCGCCTGCATACGTCCCGGCGGCCCGTCTCAGAATAGTCTGATGACTCAGCTTGTTCCCGGACCCGGCGCCGCATCCATGTATTTTTCCATACCGAGCCCTTGAACCCTATGAAATTCATCTCTTTTCTCTTTTGGGCCCTGTGCTGCGCCGGCGTGGCGGCGCAAACCCCGCAGCCCCCGGAGATCGCGGCGCGCGCCTACCTGCTTTTGGACGTGACCGCAGGACAAATTTTGGCGGCTAAAGACATTGACACGCCTGTGGAGCCAGCGTCTTTGACTAAGCTGATGTCGGCCTATTTAGTGTTCGACGCCCTTAAATCCAAAAAAATCAGTCTCACTCAGACCTTTGCCGTGAGCGAACGGGCCTGGAAAATGCCCGGCTCACGCATGTTTATTGACCCCAAGATGCAGGTCCCGGTGGAAGACCTGATCAAGGGCATGGTGGTGCAGTCGGGTAACGACGCTACGATGGCATTAGCCGAGGGCGTTGGTGGGGACGTCGCACATTTTGTCCAAATGATGAACGACCAAGCGATACGCTTGGGAATGAAATCTACTGGGTATAAAAATCCCGAAGGCCTAACCGAGGCGGGCCACACTACCACCGCCCGCGACCTGGCCACTTTGGCCACACGCTTGATGGCCGATTTCCCCCAGTACATGGGGTATTACGCGATCAAAAAATACCGCTACCCCGGCACGCCGGCGGCTAACGATAACAACCGCAACCTTTTGTTGCAACGCGACCCGACCGTTGACGGTCTGAAAACGGGCTACACCGAAGCGGCAGGTTATTGCATGGTGGCAACCGCAAAGCGCGAATACCCCAGCTTGGCCGTGGTCGGCAGCACGGCCGGCAGCCGGCGGTTGTTGTCCATCGTTTTGGGCACGGTCAACGAAAACGCTCGCGCCAACGAGTCACAAAAGCTGTTGAACTGGGGTTACACCGCGTTCGAGCCGGTCAAACTGTTTGACGCCGGGCAGGCTGTGGTGACGACCAAGGTTTGGAAAGGCGCGTCCAGCACCGTGGGGGCCGGCGGCGCCCAATCACTGGTGATCACCCTGCCCGCCGGCAGCGCGGCGAAACTCACGACCGAGGTCGTGCGCACCGAGCCCTTGCTCGCACCCATTGCTAAAGGGCAGACGGTGGCTTTACTGCGGGTGCTTGTGGGCGGCGCCGTGTACGCTGAATTGCCTTTGGGCGCGCTGGAGGCTGTGGAGCAAGCTGGTGTCATAGGCCGGGCGTGGGACGCTTTACGCCTGTGGATAAGATGATCTGTGATCTGGTATATTAGAAGGCTTTTCGGTACTTCCGAGGGGATTCACGTTTTTCGAAGTTTTTGAATTGTTGTTACCAAACGTTTAGGGACGTTTTTCTTTAGGAGGCTTGAGTGCCAACCATCAACCAGCTAGTGCGTCAGGGGCGCGAGGTCGAAACGATCAAATCTAAGAGCCCTGCGATGCAGAACTCTCCCCAACGCCGTGGCGTGTGCACCCGTGTGTACACCACGACGCCCAAGAAGCCCAATTCCGCCCTGCGTAAAGTTGCCAAAGTGCGCTTGACCAACGGTTTTGAGGTGATTTCCTACATCGGCGGTGAGGGCCACAATCTTCAGGAACACAGCGTAGTGCTGGTTCGCGGCGGTCGTGTCAAGGACTTGCCCGGTGTTCGTTACCACATCGTGCGCGGTTCGCTCGATTTGCAAGGCGTGAAAGACCGCAAGCAGTCGCGTTCCAAATACGGTGCAAAACGGCCAAAAGCCAAATAAATCGGGGTTTCCCCGGTTTTTGCAGAAAACAAGGTGCTGT
>CAMDKE010000214.1 GCA_945901215.1 Comamonas sp. lk | reverse complement strand
TCACGGCTTCAGCGCGGTACAGCTCGTAACCCTGCAACAGCACGGTTCGGATGCCATGCACGTGCGGACTGTGCGGGTCATCGGGCTGCTCGCACTTGGCGTGGTGCTTGCGGTGAATGGAAGCCCACTCCTTTGTCACCTGGCCGGTCGTCAGCCACAGCCAGAGGCGGAAAAAATGCGAGGCAACCGGGTGCAAGTCCAAGGCGCGGTGTGCTTGGTGGCGGTGCAGGAAGACCGTGACACTGATCATGGTGACATGGGTCATGGCCAGCGCGAACAACACAATTTGCCACCAGCTCCAGGCCATGGCGCCATCGCCAAGCCATTCGAGGAGCGCGTTGAACACAGTTGAATCAGCAAAAAGCATATGGGAGGAGCCTATTTAAGAAGGGTGTGAAAATCACCGGTGATCTGCGGCCAAGCGTAGCCCGCCAAAACCGCAGTATTGTAAAGTCACGCGGCTGTAAACAAACAAAAATTGCGATCTCAAGCCAAAAATCAGCAACTTCATCGATCTAACTCACTTTTTTTGCCAAACCGCAGCAAAAAAACCATCGGTGGCATGGCGCTGGGGCCACAGCCGGAGATACAAATGGCCGCTTTCGCCCCCATGGCACAGGGATGCCGCGTCCGCTACCTTCAGGCCGCTGAGCACCGCGCCGACCACCAGCGGTTCGAAATCGGGATTGGCCCCGGAAAATGCTTCGGCGATGGCCTCGTTCTCTTGCGGCAACACGCTGCAAGTTGCGTATACCAAGCGCCCGCCGGATTTGAGCAGGCGCGACGCACTTTGCAAAATCGCCGCCTGTTTCACTGCCATTTCTTCCACGGCCTGCGGGCTTTGGCGCCATTTCAGGTCCGGGTTGCGCCGCAGGGTGCCCAAGCCGGTACACGGTGCGTCGACCAGCACGCGGTCAATCTTGCCGGACAAGCGCTTGACGCGCTCATCGCGCTCGTGCGAAATAGCCGCTGGGTGCACATTGGACAAACCGCTGCGCGCCATACGCGGCTTGAAGGAGTCGAGCCGATGTGCCGAGGTGTCAAATGCATACAGGCGCCCGGTGCTGCGCATCGCAGCGCCAATAGCCAGCGTCTTGCCGCCCGCACCGGCACAAAAGTCCACCACCATCTCGCCGCGCTTGGCGTCCAGCAGCAAGGCCAACAGCTGCGAGCCCTCGTCTTGCACTTCAAAGTCGCCGCGCAAAAAGCCTTCGCTTTTGTTTAGCGACGGCTTGCCCGCAATGCGCAAGCCCCAAGGGGAGTACGGCGTGGCCACCGCCTTGATGCCGGCCTTGGCCAGCTCTTTTTGCACGTCGGCGCGCTTGGCCTTGAAGTCGTTTACGCGCAAGTCCAAGCCAGCACCCCGGTTCAACTGCTCCACCAGCGGCCAAAACTCGTCGCCTAACTGGTCTTTGAGCGGTTGCACCAGCCACTCCGGCAGGTTGTGGCGGTGGCGCTCCATCAAGTCAGCGGGCGTGACTTTTTCGCAAGCGTCGAGCCAGTTGGTCTCTTGTTCGGTCAGCGCGCTGCGCAAAAAATCGCCGGGGCCATAGAAACCGAGAATCGCCAGACGGCGTTCTTTGGGGCCGCTACCAGAGGGTGCCAGGTGGTCAAACAACAGTTTCTTGCGCAAAACCGTGTAAACGGTTTCTGCCAGCGTGGCGCGTTCGCGGGGGCCTAAGCCCCGGTGGTCGCGGAAAAAGCGGGAAACGATGGCGTCTGCAGGGTGGTCAAACTTGAGTGTGAGCCGGACCAACTCGGCGCAGGCTTCTAATAGAGCTTTTGGATGCATAAGAGGTCATTGTCCCATGAGCGAAGAAAATCTACCCCCATTGGTCTGCACGCCGACTGGCCTGTACCGCCACTACAAAGGCAATTTGTACCAAGTGATCGACACCGTTCGCCACAGCGAGACCTTAGAGCCGATGACGCTTTACCGCGCTTTGTATGGCGCGCAAGGGCTGTGGGTGCGCCCGGCGGCCATGTTCGAAGAGACTGTGGATGTGGGCGGCGTGCCCACGGTGCGGTTTCAGCGGATTGGGGATTCGCCCGCCTGAGCCTGGCGCTGCACGAGCCATTTCGCAATGGCACGCGGGTAAATTTGGTGCTCGGTGGCCAGCACGCGCTGCGCCAGGGTTTCGGCGGTGTCCCTGGCCAGCACCGGCACCACCGATTGCTCGAGGATCGCCCCAGAATCAAGCTCCGCGCTGACCTGGTGGACGGTGGCACCCGCAAATTTGCAACCCGCTTCCAGCGCGCGCTGGTGGGTATGCAAACCGGTAAATGCCGGCAACAGGGACGGATGGATGTTGAGCAGACGCCCCGCATGCTCCGCCACAAAACCAGGGGTCAAGATGCGCATAAAGCCCGCCAACACCACCAAACACGGCCGCTGGGGCTGGTCGTACCGGGCGATCACAGCGGCCAGCGCCTGGTCAAAGATTTCCCGGTTCGCATACGCGCGGTGCTCCAGCACCTCGGTGGCGATACCCAGCGCACGCGCCAGTCGCAGGCCCCCTGCGTCGGGCTTGTTGCTCAACACCGCCACCACCCGTGCGCCCAGTCGCTCACTCCAAGCGTCCTTTTGCGCCACGCTCACGATCGCAGCCATATTGGAGCCGCCGCCTGAAATCAAGATAACAATGGGTTGGAACGTGGAATGCATACACCGGTAATTATCGCGACAGGCTGCAAAAAAAGTCGCGACTCGGACACGGAAAAACGAACGATCGTGCTAAAAAGGCGGCTGTCGCCTTGAACCCCAAGCGCGTTAACTCATCTACATCTGACTAATTGGAGCGCCCGCTATGGATTTGGCTTTCACCCCCGAAGAACAAAAATTCCGCGAAACCATCCGCCACTGGGTGGAAGAAAACCTGCCCTCCGATATCTCGCACAAGGTGCATAACGCGCTGCAACTGAGCCGCGAAGACATGCAGCGTTGGGGCAAGATCCTTGGCAAAAAAGGTTGGTTGGGCCACGCCTGGCCGACGGCCTTTGGCGGACCAGGCTGGAACGCCATCGAAAAACACCTGTTTGAAGAAGAATGCGCCCTCGCTGGCGCACCGCGCGTGGTGCCCTTTGGCCCGGTGATGGTGGCGCCGGTAATCATGGCCTTTGGCAATGCGGAGCAACAGCAGCGCTTTTTGCCAGGCATAGCCAGCGGCGAAGTGTGGTGGAGCCAGGGCTATAGCGAGCCAGGTTCCGGCTCCGACCTTGCATCGCTGAAAACCAAGGCCGAGCGCGTGGGCGACACATTCATCGTGAACGGCCAAAAAACCTGGACCACGCTGGGCCAGTACGGCGAATGGATTTTTTGCCTGGTGCGCACCAGCAGCGAAGGCAAACCGCAAACCGGCATCAGCTTTTTGCTGATCGACATGAAATCCCCTGGCGTGACCGTGCGCCCCATCATCTTGCTCGACGGCACCGCCGAAGTGAACGAGGTTTTCTTTGACAACGTTGAAGTACCCGCCAACAACCTGATTGGCGAAGAAAACAAGGGCTGGAACTACGCCAAATACCTGCTGGCGCACGAGCGCACCAATATTGCTGACGTGAATCGCGCCAAGCGTGAGTTAGAGCGCCTTAAGCGCATCGCCAAGGCAGAAGGCTTATGGGACGACATACGCTTTCGCGATGAAATCGCCAAGCTTGAAGTCGACGTCGTGGCGCTGGAGATGATGGTCTTGCGTGTGCTGGCCGCTGAAAAATCGGGCAAGCAAAGCATGGACATTGCCAGCTTGCTCAAAATCCGCGGCAGCGAAATCCAGCAGCGCTACAGCGAGCTGATGATGCTGGCCGCCGGGCCTTTCGCCCTGCCCCTGATCCGCGAGGCCATGGAGGCCGGCTGGCAGGGCGACTCGGTGGGCCACGTCCACTGCGCGCCGCTGGCGTCGACCTATTTCAATATGCGCAAGACCACGATTTATGGCGGCAGCAACGAAGTGCAGCGCAACATCGTGTCGCAATTTGTGCTCGGCTGATCACACCCGGCGCCGGACATTACCCCTACATCAAGGACAAGACCATGGATTTCGATTTTTCTGACGACCAGGAACAACTGCGCGACGCAGTGCGCAAGTGGGTTGACAAGGGCTACAGCTTTGACCGCCGCCGCGATGCGGAGAAAGCCGGTGGCTTTGACCGCGCCGCCTGGAGCGAGCTGGCCGACCTCGGCCTGTGCGGCCTGTACGTGCCCGAAGACGACGGTGGCCTGGGCATGGGCCCGGTAGAGGGCATGGTGGTGATGGAGGAGCTGGGGCGCGGCATCGTGCTCGAGCCGCTTAGCCAGGCGCTGATCGCTGGCGCCGTCATCGCCAACTACGCTGATGCAGCTACCAAAGCCACGTGGCTGCCGCGCATCAGCAGCGGAGAGGCAGTCGTGGTACTGGCCTACCAGGAGCACGGCGCGCGCTATGCGCTGGGCCACTGCAAAACGGTGGCTGCGGCTGCGGGCGGCGGCTACCAGCTCACGGGCCACAAAAGCGTGGTGCCGGTGGGCGACCAGGCGGATGCCTTTTTGGTTCCCGCCCAACTCAGCGGGAAAACGGCCCTGTTCCTGGTTGAGCGCAGCGCCAGCGGCGTGGCTTGCCGGGGCTACGGCACGCAAGACGGCAGCCGCGCCGCCGAGGTGCAATTAGCCAACGCGTCGGCCACTTTGGTAACGGCTGAGGGGCAAACGGCGCTAGAGCACGCCGTGGACATCGGCATTGCCGCCACCTGCGCCGAGGCCGTGGGTGTGATGGACAAAGCCATGGCCATCACCGCCGAGTACCTGATGACGCGCAAGCAATTTGGCGCCGTCATTGGCAGCTTCCAGGCCCTGCGCCACCGCGCCGCCGACATGAAGATGCAACTGGAACTGGCGCGCTCCATGAGCTTTTATGCCAGCCTCAAGCTCAACGCCCCCGCCGCCGAACGCCGCACCGCCATGGCCCGTGCCAAGGTCCAATTGGGCGCGTCCATGCGCTTTGTAGGCCAGCAGGCGGTGCAGCTGCATGGCGGCATTGGAGTAACCAACGAGTACATCGTCAGCCACTACTTCAAAAAGCTCACCCAGATGGAAATGACTTTTGGCGACAGCCTGCACCATCTTGGCGAGGTGTCTGCGAGTATGGGGGACAAGGCGGGGGTGTTTGCCT
>CAMDKE010000213.1 GCA_945901215.1 Comamonas sp. lk | reverse complement strand
GGGCTGTGCTGCTGCAGTTCCCCCAGGTAATCCTGGATGCCCGCGCGCTCGGCGCTCAAATAGCGGTCCACCGCCGCGAGAAATTGCGGGTGCGCCAGCCAGTGGGCGCTGGTGGTTTTGACAGGCAGCAGCGCGCGTGCCATTTTGTGTTCGCCCTGCGCGCCACCTTCAAAACGCGCATAGCCATGTGCGATGCACCATTCCAGTGGTTGGTAGTAGCAGGCCTCAAAGTGCAGGCAATCGACACGCTCCAAGGCGCCCCAGTAGCGGCCATAGGCAACTTTGGGCTGGGGTTCGCCGCTCGGAGTCACCGTCTCGCTGCTCAAAGCTATCAGGCTGCATGCAATGGGGTTGCCTTGGCGCTGGGCAATGAAAAGAAGCCAGTTGCCGGCCATGGCGCTTTGCATGCGGGAGAAAAAATCACGGTTTAGGTAGGGCGCGTTGCCGTGTTCGAGGTAGGTGCGTTCGTAGCAGCGGTAGAAAAAGTCCCAGTCGGAGTCGCTGATATCGGCGCCACGTGACCACCGGAACTGCACCCCCGCGTCGGACACCTTGCGGCGTTCCTGCCGGATTTTTTTACGCTTTTCCTGCGAAAAGCTGGCTAAAAATCCATCAAAGTCGATATAGCCCGGCTTGCTGTTAGTCCAATGAAACTGCACCGTGTGGCGCAACATGAGCCCGGCGTTGGCACAGGCCTGCACGTCGGTGGCGCTAGCAAAGAGCAAGTGCAGGGAAGAAAGTTTGCGTTCCTCACACCATCCTACGATCGCCTGTACCAGGGCGCACCGGGCATCTGCATCAGTGGCCAGCAATCGCGCACCAGGTACCGGCGTAAACGGCACGGCTACCAATGCCTTGGGGTAGTAGGGCAAGCCGTGTTTTTGGTAGGCGTTGGCCCAAGCCCAGTCAAACACGTATTCGCCATACGAATGGTCTTTTACGTACAGGGCGCAAGCGGCTACCAACAGGCCCGCGCGCTCCAGGGTGATGGTGTGCGCTTGCCAACCCGTAGCGGGACGGGCGCTGCCACTGGTCTCCATGGCGAGCAGGTAGGCGTGTTGCATGAAAGGACTTGCATCGTTTTGCAGTGCGAGCAAGGTGTTCCACGCCTCGGGCTGGACCTCCGCAATGGAGTTCAGGACCCGGGTGACATAATCAATCGCAGCGTTCGAATTACTATTTTTAACCATTGTTTCCGGTACATGACTCTCAAAATTTGCGTCGCGCAACTCAACTTCACGGTCGGAGACTTCGCGGGCAACACCCAAAAAATTGTCGAAGCCGCCCAGCAGGCCCACAAAGAGGGCGCACGGCTTTTGCTTACGCCTGAACTGTCCTTGTGCGGCTATGCGGCAGAAGACCTGTATCTGCGCCCCGCCTTCATGCGCGCCTGCGATGATGCCTTGAAAGCCCTCACCCAGCAGCTCGCCGGGTTAAAAGACATGGCGGTGGTGGTAGGCCACCCCCAGGGTGGTGAGCGGCGCACGCCGTCGGTGGCCGTGCAAGAGCGCTTCAACTGCGCCAGTGTGCTGCGCGAGGGACAGGTGGTCGCCACCTACGCCAAACGTAAACTGCCCAATTACCAAGTGTTTGACGAGCGGCGCTACTTTGCCCCTGGCCAGGGAGTCTGTGTGTTTGAGGCTGGAGCCGCGGATGAAACCGGCCAGCGGGTCAAGGTCGGCCTGCTGATCTGCGAGGACGCGTGGTTTGATGAGCCGGCGCGTTTGGCGCAAGAGGCCGGCGCGCAGGTGCTGGCCGTCATTAACGCTTCCCCATTCCATGTGGGCAAAGGTTACCAACGCGAATCGGTGATGGCTGAGCGTGCGCGGGCCACGGGGCTACCTTTGGTATACGCGCATCTGGTGGGCGGCCAAGACGAACTGGTGTTTGAGGGGCATTCTTTTGTCCTGAATGCAGATGGGGCAGTGGCCGGACGCGCGGTGAGCTTCAAGGAAGCACTCTTTTGCGCGTCCCTGGACGGGCAGGGCGCTGCGAACCATTGGACGGCTGCTACAGAGCCTGAACGGTCCTGGGAGGCCGATCTTTGGGACGCATTGGTCCTCGGCGTGCGTGATTACCTGGGGAAAAACTGCTTTCCGGGCGCCATTTTGGGTCTGTCGGGCGGCATTGACTCGGCCCTGGTGCTGGCTGTTGCGGTGGACGCCCTAGGTGCCGAGAAAGTTCGCACGGTGATGATGCCTTCGCCCTACACCGCCGACATCAGCTGGCTCGATGCCCGCGAAATGGCGCAGCGCATGGGTGTGCGTTACGACGAAATATCCATTGAGCCCGAGTTCGCTGCGTTTAAGGCATCTTTGGCCGCAGACTTTGCCAACCGAGCAGAGGACACTACCGAGGAAAATATCCAGGCCCGTATTCGCGGCACTCTGTTGATGGCGCTGAGCAACAAGTTCGGAAGCATCGTGCTGACCACGGGTAACAAGTCCGAGATGGCCACCGGCTATTGCACCTTGTATGGCGATATGGCGGGCGGCTTTGCGGTGATCAAAGACCTGCTCAAGACCCGCGTTTTTGCTATGGCGCGCTGGCGCAACGCTAACAACCCCTATGGCACCTGCAACCAGCCCATTCCCGAGCGTATCATCACCCGTCCTCCCAGTGCGGAGCTGCGGCCCGACCAAACCGATCAGGATAGCCTGCCACCGTACGAGGTGCTTGACGCCATTATTGAGCGGTACATGGAAAATGATGCCAGCATTGCGGACCTGGTGGCTATGGGTTACCCACAAGCGGATGTGGAGAAGGTCACGCGGCTGATCCAGGTCAATGAATACAAACGCCGCCAGGCGCCCATCGGCGTTCGGGTAAGCCACCGCAGCTTCGGCAAGGATTGGCGTTATCCTATTACCAATCGGTTTCGCGCCTAATGCGCCAATGACTAACCTGGGTTCCGATATGAAACAAATTACCGCCATCATTAAACCGTTCAAGCTCGAAGAAGTTCGTGAGGCCCTCGCCGAATGTGGCGCCACGGGGCTTACGGTCACCGAAGTCAAGGGCTTTGGCCGTCAAAAAGGCCATACCGAGCTCTACCGAGGCGCGGAATACGTGGTGGACTTTTTGCCTAAGGTGAAGGTGGAACTTGTGGTCAAGGACGAGGATGTGGACCGGTGCGTAGATGCCATCATCAAAGCTGCCCATACAGGCAAAATTGGCGATGGCAAAATTTTTGTTACCAGCGTGGAACGGGTGGTACGTATCCGCACGGGCGAGCAAGACGAATCAGCCGTCTAGAGCCCCATGGCTCGCCTAGCGGCTGAGCGGCTTGGAATTCACCAATCGGGTGCCTGCCCACGCGTCGTGCCAGAACTGTCGTTCGGGGTGAAAGCGGCTGAGCAAGGCCCATATGGCAATCCAGCCTAAAAAGATGACTCCGGTTTCCCCAGCTGTCAAACCCAAAGGCCATAGCACGGCCAGTGGCGGAAGAATCCAAACCCAAGAAAGTACATAACGCCCCAGTGCACGCTTTTGGCTGATGGCGTTCCCGGCTGAGTCGACCACCCGGATATGCCAGGTTTTCATGGCTAAGGTCTGCCCCTTGGACCAGAACCAGACGAAATAAATACCGAACACCAAAAACAAAAAAGCTTGCAGGCCGTGGCGGTTGTCCATGGCATTGCGGGTTTGGCTCAGCGTGCCAAAAAGGTAGCCTGAGATAAAAACCACGCCAAACAAAAGCATGCTTTCGTAAACCCAACAAGCCATTCGGCGCAGCAGGCTAGGGGCAGTCAGACCGGTGGATTCCATAACAAGTTTGGGGCGCAGTTGATTGGGGGATGCGCGAGCACCGAAAGGGTAGGGAAAATTGCCGCCTAGCGTTGTAATCGCCAATAGCTAGGGGCTAGTTGCCTTCGGAATTCGATCGCAAATTTTCTTTTTGCTTTGGGGCCTTCGGCAGCAGCGTATATCGGTCCAGGGTTTGTGCATTCGGCGCCACTGCCTTTTCGGGTTCCGGCGTTTTCCTGGTTACTGGAACCACTGCCAACTTGCTTGGGGCGATCGGTTTCACAGCAACTGCCGCACCGCGCGGAGGCAAAGATGCGGCCTTACTGAGCGCCTTTTTATCCTCTTCTGGTAGTGCTTGATAGGCCTCCCAATTTGCAGCCCGCGCCGGAGCCGGAATTTTCTTGGTTTGGGCAAAGTTCAGCCGTGCCTGCTCGCGGTCCTTGGTGCTAAGTGCAGCCCAGTCCACCATGCGAGCCTGTAGCTTTTCCTGCTCGCTTGCCGACATCTGCGGGTAATTTTGTGAAAGCGCGAGCCATTTTCGGCGGTGCCCCTGTGACAGCGCCGGCCAAATCTCGATCAATGGAGTTAGCACGCGTTTTTGGGACTCGGGGAGGTCTGTCCAACGGGGTTCCGAGTCCGCAATGCCGAGGCTGGTTTTCGGAGCCGCAGGTGCAGTTTCAGCTGCGGCTTGCGCTCCCCCGGCACACGTAAGCAAGAGCAACGACCAGGCAAGCAGCGCCATAAGACGGCGTAGTGGTCTCATGATCAGCGCCTCGTGACCCATGTGGCGTAAAGCACTAGTCTTGGACTCCTGCTTTGAGGAACTGGGCAAAACCTGGGTCGGTGTATGCAACAGGAGGCAAATCGCCCGTGAGCAACTCGGTATCGACTTCTGCGATCTCGTGGGCTCTCTGCTGCTCTTGAAGTATGCCAATGGACATTAAGCCAATAAGGAGGGCAATCAGCGGCAATACGCTGGAGGCTCGCCCCCAAAATCCAAAGTGGTCTTGCTTGCCCCACCGGGGACCGCTTGAAGTCGCCAACACGGGTGTCTCCTGCCGCCTGAGTGATCGCCCTTGATTTACGGCTTGTACTCTTGCTAAACGCAGTCGCTCGGCAAGATGAACGGGTAAGTCTCGGGCCGACTCGTCCAAACGAGCGGCGATACGGACGCCAAATTCTTCAGCAGCGGCGTTAGCCGCGACAGAGTTGGTGAAAAACGGTTTCATAAGCAAATTCCCCTGATTTTTAGTGCCTTTGCCAAAGCCGCCACCGCCCGGGAGCAGTGCGTTTTGACGCTGCCTTGTGAGCAACCCATGGCCGACGCTGTCTCCGCGACATCCAACTCCTCCCAGTAACGCATGAGGAAGGCCTCTCGTTGACGCGCAGGCAACCCTTGAATTTCCGACTCGATTGCACGCA
>CAMDKE010000212.1 GCA_945901215.1 Comamonas sp. lk | reverse complement strand
CATTTTCAGCACCGTCATGCGGTCTGCCGCCTTGACGCGAACCTGGTCTCCGGGGCTGACGTACTTGCTGTCTTTGCGCGCACGCAGCGTGAGGGCAATGGCCGCAATCATCGCCACCAGCAGGATTGCGGCGGCAATCTCCAACGGGTACAGGTACTCGGTGTAAATCAATTTACCGAGTTGCTGGGTGTTGGACAGGCCACCGGGCACGTCCGGCACCGCGTTCGGGTCGTCAATGACGCGAAAGCCACCCATGAGCACTGCGGCCATTTCCAGCGCGATCACTACGCCGACCGCTGCGGCCAGTGGAAAGTGACTCCAAAAACCGACCCGCAGGTTTTCCACGTTGATGTCCATCATCATTACCACGAACAAGAACAGCACCATTACCGCGCCCACGTAAACCAGCACCAAGGTGATCGACAGGAACTCCGCTTTAAGAAGCATCCATATCATGGACGCCTGGAAAAACGTCAGCACCAAAAACAGCGCGGCATGCACCGGGTTACGGGCAGTAATGACGCGAAAGGCGGCAAACAGCAAGACCGCCGAGAAGACGTAAAAAAGACCGGTTGTGACACTCATATTCAAAATCTTTCGTGCGACCGATCAGCGGTACTTGGCGTCCGCCTGCTTGGCGGCTGCGATTTCGGTCTCGTAGCGGTCGCCCACGGCCAGCAGCATGTCTTTGGTGAAGTACAGGTCGCCTCGCTTCTCGCCGTGGTATTCGAGGATGTGCGTTTCCACAATCGAGTCCACCGGGCAGCTCTCTTCACAAAAGCCGCAAAAAATGCATTTGGTCAGGTCAATGTCATAACGCGTGGTCCGGCGCGAACCGTCATCGCGCACTTCCGATTCGATCGTGATCGCCATGGCTGGGCACACGGCTTCGCACAATTTGCAGGCAATGCAGCGCTCCTCGCCGTTTTCATAGCGGCGCAGTGCGTGCAGGCCACGAAAACGTGGCGACAGCGGCGTTTTTTCCTCAGGAAATTGCACCGTGAACTTAGGACGAAACGCATAGCGCATCGTCAGTGCCAGTCCCTTGAGCAACTCCACCAGCAGAAAGCTGTAGAGAAAATCCCGCAGCGAAAACGCTGGCGGCTTGTAAGCCAGATTGTTTGAAGCCATGTCGGTCTCTTACTTCCAGATATTCAGAGGCGTCTGCATCCAGACCCCCACAACCACCAGCCACACCAGGGTGACGGGGATAAATACTTTCCAGCCCAGACGCATGATCTGGTCGTAGCGGAAACGGGGGAAAGTGGCGCGCACCCAAATAAAGAAGCTGACTACCATGCAGGTCTTAATGCCAAGCCAGATGCCGCCCGGAATCCAGTCCAAAGCTGCCAGCGGTGACAGCCAGCCCCCCAAGAACATGATGGCGGCCAAGATGGACACCAGCCACATATTCGCGTATTCAGCCAAATAGAACATGGCGTAGGACATTCCGGAATATTCCACCATGTGCCCAGCCACAATCTCGGCCTCGCCCTCGACCACGTCAAAGGGATGGCGATTGGTCTCGGCCATGCCGGAAATCACATACACCACAAAAATCGGCAGCAGCGGCAGCCAGTTCCAGGACAACACACCAACGCCCTGAGACGCGAACGCTCCTTTGGCCTGCGCCATGACGATGTCAGTCATATTCATGCTGCCGGTAATCATCAGCACGATGACCAGGCAAAAACCCATGGCGATCTCATAGCTCACCATCTGGGCGGACGCGCGTAGCGCACCCAAAAACGCGTACTTGGAGTTCGACGCCCAACCCGCAATCACCACGCCATAAACTTCCATGGACGTGATGGCCATAATGAACAGCAGCCCGGCGTTGACGTTGGCCAGGGCCACGTCAGGCCCAAACGGCACCACTGCCCAAGCCGCCAGGGCCGGCATGATGGTCAGAATCGGGCCGATGAAAAACAGCCCTTTGTTGGCGGCAGCGGGCACCAGGATTTCTTTGGTCAGCAGTTTGAGCGCGTCGGCAATCGGCTGCAACAAGCCCCAGGGGCCGACCCGGTTGGGGCCAATACGCACCTGCATCCAGCCCAAAAACTTGCGCTCCCACAGCGTCAGGTAAGCGACTGCGCCCATCAGGGGCAGCAACACAACCACGATCTTGAGCAAGGTCCAAAGCACCGGCCATGCAACCGCCGTCCACCAGGTCTGCGACGACAAATGCAAGCCGGCATTGAAGATCGTGTCGATCATGCCAGCGCTCCTTCTGACACTGCCACCGAGCTCACCCGGGCATCTGCCGTCATTTGCAAGGAAGTGGCACGTCGCACCAGGGAATCGAGCTGGTAAATCCGCGCAACGCAAGGCTCGGCGCCGTTGAAAGATCCGGCAAACGGGGTGCTGCAAGCGTTGTTCAAACGCGCTTGTGGCACAAACTCCGGCGCTGCGGCACCAAAAATCGCCGCCAGCACGTCTTGGGATGACTCGAAGTCAAAGCCTTCGACCTTCATCATGTTGCCCAAAACCCGCAGCACTTTCCAGGCCGGCCGCGCATCGCCCAGTGGCTTGACCACGGCGTGGAAACTTTGCACTCGCCCTTCCGCATTCACAAAGGTGCCCGAAGTCTCGCTAAACGGTGCGATCGGCAGCAGCACATCGGAGCAGCCCTTATTGGCCTTGAAGGGGCTCAGGCTGACCACCATTTCGGCTTTCGCCAGAGTAGCCACGGCTTGGGCGCCAGGCGCACTGTCGAACTCGGGTTCGTTGTTGAGCAACAGCACCGCTTTGAGCGCACCGCCCAGCATATTGCCTGCGTGCAGGCCACCTGCACCTGGTGTTGCCTGGACAAACTGGGCGCCAACCGTGTTGGCCGCTTCGGTCAGGTAGCCAACGGTGGCACCGCTATGTTGCGCAATCCAGTTGGCCACCGACAGCAGCGCGGAGGCCTGGTTGTGGTGCGCCGCAGCGTTGCCTAACAACACGGCTTTGCGCTCGCCACCCATCAGCGACTTTGCAATAGCCAAGGCCTGAGGGGTTGCTGCTTGCGGGTAAGGCGAAGGCAGTTGCGCCAATTCGGCCAGTGCGCTGGCCACGCTTTGCAAGCTGGCCAGCCACTCTGCGGCCGGCGTAACCATTGCGTTGGCCACAGGTATGGCCCAGTCGCTGGCGCTCGCGCCCAGCACGCTGAGCACTCCACCGCCCTTGACGGCCTGGCGAATGCGCTGGGCAAACAAGGGGTGGTCTTTGCGCAAATTCGAGCCCACCACGAGCACGCGCTGCAACGTGGTCAGGGATGCGATGGGCATACCAAGGTAGCGCACGCCGTCGGTGGGCGTAAAATCGGCGTTGCGCAGGCGGTAATCAATGTTTTCGCTGCCCATACCGCGCACCAACTGGCCCGCGAGGTGCAGTTCTTCAAGCGTGCTGTGCGGGCTCACCAAGGCGCCAATGGACGCCGCGCCATGGTTGCTCTTGATTTGCTTGAGGCCATTAGCGACGTATTCCAAGGCCGTTTGCCAGTCGACATCGACCCACTTACCGCCATGTTTGATCATCGGCGAGGTGAGCCGCTCGGGCGAATTCAGCGCTTCATATGAAAAGCGGTCGCGGTCGGCAATCCAGCATTCGTTGACGGCTTCGTTTTCCAATGGCACTACCCGCATCACCTGCTGGTTTTTCACTTGGACAATTAGGTTGGAACCGGTCGAGTCGTGCGGGCTAATGGACTTGCGGCGCGACAACTCCCACGTGCGGGCGCTGTAGCGGAAAGGCTTGCTGGTGAGCGCGCCCACAGGGCAAATGTCGATCATGTTGCCCGAGAGCTCGGAGTCAATGGTCTGGCCGAGAAATGTCTCGATTTCGGAATGCTCGCCCCGGTTGGACATGCCCAGCTCCATGACGCCCGCCACTTCCTGGCCAAAGCGCACGCAGCGCGTGCAGTGGATGCAGCGACTCATTTCCTGCATGCTGATGAGCGGACCCACGTCCTTGACTGTGACCACGCGCTTTTCTTCGGCATAGCGCGACGCAGACCCACCGTAGCCCACGGCCAGGTCTTGCAACTGGCATTCGCCGCCCTGGTCGCAAATCGGGCAGTCCAGCGGGTGGTTGATGAGCAAGAACTCCATTACCGATTGCTGCGCCTTGATGGCCTTGTCGGACTTGGTGCGCACCACCATACCTTGTGTGACCGGCGTGGCGCAGGCAGGCATTGGCTTGGGGGCTTTTTCAACGTCCACCAGGCACATGCGGCAGTTCGCGGCGATGCTGAGCTTCTTGTGGTAACAGAAATGGGGGATGTAGGTGCCCGCTTTCTCGGCCGCATGCATGACCATGCTGCCTTCCAGAATCTCTACCTTCTTGCCGTCGAGTTCGATTTCAACCATGGTGTGATGCCGATCAAACGTAAGCGCCGACCACGCAGGTCTTGTGCTCAACGTGGTAAACAAATTCGTCGCGGAAGTGCTTGAGCATGCCGCGCACCGGCATGGCCGCTGCGTCGCCCAAGGCGCAAATCGTGCGGCCCATGATGTCGCCCGCCACGCTGTCAAGCATGTCGAGGTCGCTGGCGCGACCGTGGCCGTTTTCAATGCGGTCCACCATGCGCCACAACCAGCCCGTGCCCTCGCGGCAGGGCGTGCACTGGCCGCAGGATTCGTGCGAATAGAAGTAAGACAGGCGTTGCAGCGCTTTGACCATACAGCGCGAGTCGTCCATCACGATCACTGCGCCCGAACCAAGCATGGAGCCGGCCTTGGCGATGGAGTCGTAGTCCATGGTGATGTCCATCATCACACCGGCGGGCAGCACGGGGGCTGACGATCCACCAGGGATCACGGCCTTCAGTTGGCGCCCGGTGCGCACGCCGCCAGCAAGTTCAAGCAATTTGGAAAAAGGCGTTCCCATGGGGATTTCGTAATTGCCCGGACGCTCCACGTCACCGCTGACCGAGAAAATCTTGGTGCCGCCGTTATTCGGTTTACCGCAGGCCAGATAGGCTGCGCCACCGTTGCGAATAATCCAGGGGACTGCCGCAAAGGTTTCGGTGTTGTTGATGGTTGTTGGCTTGCCGTACAGACCAAAGCTGGCGGGGAACGGCGGCTTGAAGCGCGGCTGGCCTTTTTTGCCTTCGAGCGACTCCAGCAAGGCGGTTTCTTCACCGCAAATATAGGCGCCAAAGCCGTGGCTGGCGTGCAGCTGAAAGTTAAA
>CAMDKE010000211.1 GCA_945901215.1 Comamonas sp. lk | reverse complement strand
GGTGGCAGGCATCAGCGCTGCGCTGCGCGCAGGCAGCGGGTTTGGGGGATGGCGGGCACGGCGTTTCCTGAAATGCGGCCAAGCCAGCCGCGCCCCTATTGTGATGCGCTGCCGGGCTATGCCGCGCCTTGCACCTGTATCTGTATCTGTACCTGTGCCTGTGCCTGCGGCGCGGCGCGCCACTCTTGGTTCCAAAATGCGGCCACTGCCAGCAGCAGCACCAGCGCCACCGACCACCAGGCCCGCGCAATGCCCTGCGACGGCTGGCCTTGCTTGACGCCGGTCACCATGGCGCGCGGCAGGTTTTCGCGGTGCAGATAACTGGCCACAGCCACACCGGCCAAGTGCACGCCCACCAGCACCAGCATGGCGTTGCCCACGACTTCATGCACCTCTTCCAGCCAGTCGCCACCGAGTTCGTTGTAGGCCGCGTAACCGCTGGCCACGATGGCCGCGCCCACCAGCAGCATCAGCACAATGGCCACGGCGCCTGCCGGGTTGTGGCCGATGTAGTGCGCCGGGCGCCCCGCCACCAGGCCTTTGACGTAGCTGCGCACCGCCGATGGCCCACGCACAAAGCTGCCAAAGCGCGCGTAGCGCGTACCCAGCACTCCCCAGACCAGCCGAAAGGCGATCAGCCCGCCCATGGTGTAGCCCAGGGTGACGTGCAGCAGGCGCCAGCTTTCACTCTCTGAGCTGATGTAGGCGCCGACAAAACACAGCGCCAGCAGCCAATGGAAGGTGCGCACGGGGGCATCCCAGACGAGGATTTTGGAGTCTGAGGGGATTACTGGAATTGCGGGAGTTATGGGAGATGTAGGGTTCATGGGGGTCGTAGGAGTCCGGGTGGTGGCGCTGGCTTGGGTTTGTTGCCCGCTTGCGGCTTATTTGGGAATGCGCACTTCGTGCTCGTTGAAATTGCCCTCTGCCGCGTTGCCGTGGCAAGCGCCGCAGTTGGCCGCGCCGCCCACTGCGGCGCGCTTGAACACGCTGGCGCTCACCTCGTCGTGCTGGCGCACAAACCAACTTGATTTGCTGATGCGGTGCTCAGGCGGCGCGTCGCTAAAGCGCCGACCGGTGCCCGCGTTGGCCTGCAGCCAGGTGCCGATTTGCTTGGCCGTGGCGGCATCGAGCGAAGCGTCGGTGCCAAAGTGCTTGGGCAGATTGGCCATGAGCTGCTGCCACGACTGCGCGGGCAGCATGCCCGCCGGGTAGGTGATGTGGCAGGCGGCGCACTCGGTTTTGAACAAGGGCAGAGGCGCGGGGTTGGAGCGGCCAAAGTCGGCCTGGGCTGCGCTGGCAAAGCCCAAGGTGGCGATGGCGCTCAGCAAGGCAGCGCGCAGGCGCACAGGGCTGGTGTGTTTTGTCATGGCTGTCTTTCTTGAACTTAGGGTTTGAGCGTGAGCAGCCAGGCGATCACATCGGCTTTTTCGCCGGCGCTGCATTCGCGCCCGACCACGTCATTGCAATTGCGGCGGAACCATTTTTCGGTTTTGGCGGCATCGGTAAAGCGCTCGGGGTTGGCGGCGGGTGCCAGGGGCCGGATGGCCTTGCCGGTGCTGGCGTGCTTGCCGTCCACCGTGGGTTTGGCCGTATGGCAAGAGGCGCAAGACCATTCATGCCCGTGCTTGGCCATAAAAAATTCTTGCCCGCGCGCGGGTTGCGGCGTTTGACCGGATTGCGCGGCGTAACTGGCGACTTGCTCGGTGGCGTTAAGCGCATGCGCGGGCAGCGCGGCGATGCCTGCCGCCAGCGCCAGCAACGCTGCAGCACTTCGCGCAGCAAAACCCTGCCTGTAGAGGGGCCAAGGGCGGGTCAATAAAACCGTGAAGGAAAAAAGTGGCATGTCGAACTCCTTAATCTGCATGGTGGCATACGCAGATTAAGGCCATGTAAAGCCAGCTTCCACCCCAAAAAGCAAGGAAGTGCGCGAAACGCACGTCGGCGTGGCCCCGGCATCTGGGACCAGGACCGGGCAGCGGCAGGCGCCAAATCGATGGGATAAGGACTATTTGCCCCGGTTTTCAGGGCATGCAGATCAGCCCAGGCCGCGCACGATGCCCATGGCCTCTTCGACCCGCTCCACGGCGTGGATGGTCATGCCTTCAATCGGTTTTTTGGGCGCGTTGGCCTTGGGTACCACGGCCACGGTGAATCCGAGTTTGGCGGCTTCTTTCAGGCGCTCCTGGCCGCGCGGCGCCGGGCGCACTTCACCGGCCAGCCCCACTTCGCCAAACGCCAGAAATCCTTTGGGCAAGGGTTTGCCGCGCAGCGACGAAGTAATCGCCAGCATTACCGCCAAATCCGCTGCGGGCTCGCCAATGCGCACACCACCCACGGCGTTGATGAACACGTCCTGGTCCATGCAGGCCACCCCGGCGTGGCGGTGCAGTACCGCCAACAACATGGCTAAGCGGTCTTTGTCAAGGCCCACGCTTAAGCGCCGCGGGCTGGGGCCGCCGCTGTCCACCAGCGCCTGAATCTCCACCAAGAGCGGGCGCGTGCCCTCAAGTGTCACCATCACGCAGCTGCCGGGCACGGGCTCGGCGTGCTGGCTCAGAAAAATGGCGCTGGGGTTGGAGACGCCCTTCAGGCCTTTTTCGGTCATGGCAAACACGCCAATCTCGTTAACCGCGCCAAAACGGTTCTTGATGGCGCGCACCAGCCGAAACTGGCTATGCGTATCACCCTCAAAGTAGAGCACCGTGTCCACCATGTGTTCCAGCACGCGCGGCCCAGCCAGCGCGCCCTCTTTGGTGACATGCCCCACCAACACGATACACACGCCGCTGGCCTTGGCGGCGCGCGTGAGGTGCGCGGCGCATTCGCGCACCTGTGCTACCGACCCCGGCGCGCTCGTGAGTTGGTCCGAATACACGGTCTGGATGGAGTCAATCACCGCCACATCGGGCTGTTGCTCGGCCAGGGTGGCCAAAATTTTCTCCAGCCCAATCTCAGGCAGCACGCGCACTTGCGAGCCGTCTAGCCCCAGGCGGCGCGCGCGCAGCGCCACTTGGGCGCCGCTTTCCTCACCGGTCACATAAAGGGTTTTTTTGCCGCTGCGCTGCAACGAATCAAGCGCCTGCAGCAGCAAGGTCGATTTGCCAATGCCCGGGTCTCCGCCAATGAGCACCACGCCGCCTTCGACAATGCCGCCGCCCAGCACCCGGTCGAGTTCGGCATGGCCGGTGGCCGTGCGTTCAAAGTCGCTGGCCTCAATGTCAGACAGCACCGCCACTTCGGCAGTTTTGGCCAGCGAGGCAAAGCGGTTTTTGACCGCGCTCTCTGCGGCCTGTGGCAAGGACTCGATCAGCGTGTTCCAGGCGCTGCAGCTCGGGCATTTGCCCAGCCACTTGGGGCTGGAGCCGCCGCATTCAGAACAGATAAAAACGGTTTTTTCTTTGGCCATGGCCGATATTACTGTATGAATCCACAGATATCTCAAATGCAAAACCTGACGTGCCCTTGAATTTTGGCCGCGCCAATGGATTTTCTATGGGCGCGAAAAGTGGTAAATTTGTGTTTTCATACTACTTTTATGTCTTTAAATCGCGGGATTTGGTGAATACGCCTGTCACACCCCGCGCCTATGCTCGCCGCCATGAAAAACCCCGACCCCTGCAATACGCCGTGTATGCGGCGGTTTTGTCTGCTATTGGCGGGCGGGCTTATGGGACTGCTGGTGGGCTGCGCCACACAGCAACCCAGTGCCACAGTGGCGCCGACGCAAGGCGGGAACACCTGGAACTCACTGGCGCAAGCCGCCTGGCAAGAAGTGCAACTGCCCGGCAAGACTCCCACCGTCTACCGTCTGGACGACCGCGCCCCCAGCAGCGCACGGGGCCTGCGCACCGCGCTCAAGGCAGACGCCCAGTCGTCGGCCAGCATGCTGCGCGCGCCGGTGCGCATCGAGCCCGAGGCGCTTGGCCGGGTCGACTTTTCGTGGCTGGTGCCCAAACTCATTGCCGATGCCGACATGGGCCAGCGCGACGGCGACGACTCGCCGGTGCGTCTGATCCTGGCGTTTGAGGGCGACCGCAGCAAGTTTTCCGCCAAAGACGCCATGGTCAACGAACTCGCGCGCCTGCTCACCGGCGAGGAAATGCCCTACGCCACTCTGATGTACGTCTGGTGCAACAAACGCCCCGTGGACAGCGTGATCAGCAGCCCGCGCACCGACCGCATCCGCAAAATCGTGGTCGAGTCGGGGGCGCAAGGTCTCACGCAATGGCGCAACTACGAGCGCGACATCCGGGCCGACTACCTTCGCGCCTTTGGCGAAGCGCCCGGCGCGCTGGTCGCCATTGGCCTGATGAGCGACAGCGACAACACCCGCAGCAACGCCGTGGCCTGGTACGGTCCCATCGCCCTGCGCTGAGCGGCGCAGTTGGGTATCCGCTCAGGGCCGCAAGCCGCCCTGGCGCAAGGGCTACCATCGGGGTTTACGCAATCTGGAGACCCGCCCCATGGCCCACGCCGCATTCAACTGGCAAGACCCGTTCTTGCTCGACGCCCAACTTACCGACGACGAGCGCATGGTGCGCGAGGCCGCTGCCGCCTATTGCCAAGACAAGCTGCTGCCGCGCGTGACGCTGGCCTTTCGCGATGGCACCACTGACCCGGCGATTTTTCGCGAAATGGGCGAACTCGGCCTGCTGGGCCCCACCATCCCTGAGGCCTATGGCGGCCCGGCGCTTAACTACGTGAGCTACGGCCTGATCGCCCGCGAAGTCGAGCGCGTGGACAGCGGCTACCGCTCCATGATGAGCGTGCAAAGCTCTTTGGTGATGGTGCCGATTTTTGAGTTTGGTACCGAAGGCCAGCGCCAAAAGTTTTTGCCCAAGCTGGCTACTGGCGAGTGGATTGGCTGCTTTGGCCTGACCGAGCCCGACCACGGCTCCGACCCCGCCTCCATGGCCACCCGCGCCCAAAAGGTGCCCGGCGGCTACAAACTCAGTGGCTCCAAGATGTGGATCAGCAACAGTCCGATAGCCGACGTGTTTGTGGTCTGGGCCAAGGAAGTGTCAGAGAGCGGCACGGTCGGCCCGATTCGCGGCTTTATTCTGGAAAAAGCCATGGCCGGTTTGAGTGCGCCAGCCATCCACAGCAAGGTGGGCTTGCGTGCCAGCATTACCGGCGAAATCGTGATGGACGGCGTGTTTTGCCCGGAAGAAAA
>CAMDKE010000210.1 GCA_945901215.1 Comamonas sp. lk | reverse complement strand
ATTTTCTTTTGATTATCAGATACTTACCTCCATAATTTCATCAAAAGAAACCAAAGTTTCACATTGCGAAATATTTTAAAATTGCGAAAAGCGACTGTTTTCCATAATGCGGAACTGCGTCACGCATCACAAAAGGGGGCAAAGCAAACAAAACTCAGAAAGCGTTCGCGTAGTGCACCAGCTCCCAATCACTCACCTGCTGGCTGTATGCATCCCACTGCAAACGGTGCAGTGGGATGAACTGCTGGCAAAACGGCGTCCCCAAGGCCTCGGTGAGATCCGTCGCGGCTTCCAAAGCATCCAATGCATCCCCTAAGTTCTTGGGTAAGCGCGCTGGCATGGGCAATCCGCTGGCGTGGCGCAAGTACAGGTCTTCGTCGCAGGGTTTCGGTGCCGCGCGCCGTCTGTCAACGCCATCCAAGCCGGCAAGCAGGGTGGCGGCAATGGCTGCATAGACGTTGCACGACGGGTCGGGCAAGCGCCATTCGATGCGGCCTGCCACCGTGCGCACCAGGCAGGTGCGGTTGTTATCGCCATAGGCCTTCCAAACCGGTGACCAGGTGGTGCCCGAGGCGCTTTGGCTCACCGCCAGGCGTTTGTAGCTGTTGACGGTGGGGGCGCAAACCGCACTGAGCGCATCTGCGTGGTGCAACAAACCCGCCGCAAACTGGTGACCGATCGGGCTCAGGCCCAAATCACCTTGGCTGTCAGCAAACACGGCGCGGCCAGCCGAGTCGGTGACACTAAGATGAAAGTGCAGACCGCTTCCCGGTGCGTTGGCAAACGGTTTGGGCATGCAACTAAACACCTTGCCGTGCTTTTGCGCCACCGCGTGGGCAACCATCTTGAACAGCATGTAGCGGTCCGCAGCAGCCAAGGCGTCATCAAACCGGTAGTTGATTTCATACTGGCCACACGCGTCTTCGTGGTCCATTTGCTGCAATCCAAAGCCCAGAGAAACGAGCGTGCTGCGCATCTCTTCTAAAAAGTCGGCGTTACGGTAAATAGACTGAAAATCGTAGGATGGCTTGGCCAAGCGATCTTGCGCGTCGGCCAGTTGCCAACGCCCCCTCTCGCCCTCGTGTAGCAAAAAGAACTCGGGCTCGATACCCACCCACAAGGTCCAACCCCGGGCTGTCAGTCTTGCCAGCGCCGATTTGAGTAGTTGCCGGGAGCAGGTTTCCAAGGGTTTGCCGCCGGCAAAACCGTCGCAAACAGCACGTGCCACACCGGGCATAAAGGGCAAAGGCTGTAAGGACTCCAACTGCACGCGGCCGTAATACTCACTGCGCGGGCCGAACCGGGGCAAACCAGTACCCCAGATGCTCGGACCGGCAAACCCGGCACCTTGCTCAACCCATTCCTGCATGCCCTCCACGGGAACAAGCTTGCCTTTGGCCACCCCATGCAAGTCGCAAAACTGGGTGAATAAGGAGTGAATGCCCTGGGCCTTAAGGGCCGCAATGGTGTCTGAATACGATGTCATCAAAGGCGCAAACTGTTCGCTCAGGCCAGCACGCTGTCCAAAACATCCATCGCTTCGGCAAAGACGCTGTCTTCGATGGTCAAGGGAAACAAAAACCGGATAGCATTTCCGAACACCCCGCAGGTCAACAGCAGCAAACCCTTTTTGAGCGCGGCTTGCTGCACTTGCTTGGCCCGCTCGGCGTCCGGCGCCCCGGTACTGGGGTGCACAAAGTCACAGGCCACCATAGCGCCCAAGGCCCGAATATCGCCTATGGCGGGGTTTTTTGCCTTGGCAGATTGCAGGTGTGTGACCAAGCGCGCTCCCAACACTTGCGCACGTTCACACAAACGTTCCTCTGCCATCACGTCCAGCACCGCATGTGCAGCGGCCACGGCCAGCGGGTTGCCGGCATAGGTTCCGCCCAAACCTCCAGGGTTGGGCGCGTCCATGATGTCTGCGCGCCCCACAACGGCGGACAAGGTGGTTCCACCGGCCAAGCTCTTGGCCAGCGTCACGATGTCCGGGGATACGCCGTGGTGCTCCATGGCAAACATCTTGCCCGTGCGGGCAAAACCGGTTTGCACTTCATCGGCAATAAGCACGATGCCGTGCTCGTCGCACAGCGCGCGCAGCCACTGCACGGCAGCGGTCTGGATCGGATTAAAGCCACCCTCCCCCTGCACCGGCTCGAAAATAATCGCCGCCACCCGCTTGGGATCAATATCACACTTGAAAAGCTGCTCCATCGCATGCTGCGTATCGGCGAGGTCGGCGCAGTGGCAGGGAAATGGCACGTGGTAGATCTCGGGTGCGAACGGTCCAAAACCAGCCTTGTAAGGCTGGACCTTGCCGGTCAGCGCCACCGCAAACAGGCTGCGGCCATGGAACGCGCCGCCAAAAGCGATGACGCCGCTGCGCTGGGTGTGAAAGCGGGCGATCTTTATGGCGTTTTCAACCGCCTCGGCACCGGTGGAGAAGAAAGCCGTCTTTCTCGGCCCGTCAATCGGAACCATGGCATTCAGGCGCTCAGCCAGCGAAACGTATTCGGTGTAGGGAACCACCTGGAAGCAGCTGTGTGTGAAGCGCTCCAACTGCCGGGCTATCGCCGCCTGCACCTTGGGGTGCACGTGGCCCGTGTTAAGCACCGCAATACCAGCAGCAAAGTCGATGTAGCGGCGGCCTTCGATATCCCAAAACTCGGCATTCTTGGCATGGTCAATGAAAAAATCACCCATCACGCCAACGCCGCGTGGCGTGGCCGCCAAGCGCCGCGCGTGCCACTGCGCATTAGTCCCTGTGTCCAGGGCGATGGCATCACTCTCGGCTTTTACATTTGCGTTCATGGTGAATTACTCGGTAAAGAATACGTATCAGGGTCTGCACATCATGCGCCCGGGGCGTTGAATTGTGCTGCATCGCAAGATGCAACAAAAAATCTAGTGCGCGTGGGCCAAACCGCTGACCAGGGTCACCAAACCGATACCCGCCAGCAGCCAGGCTATTTGGGCCGTTGTCTGGGGGGCAGACAGTTGCTTTTGCAATTGGGGAATCAGGTCGGCCAAGGCCACATAAATAAAGCTGCTAGAGGCGACTACCAAAAAATAAGGCAAATAGTCCTGCAATTGGTCCACCAACCAAAACCCGAGTAGGCCACCCAATGCGGTGACCGCACCCGCCATCGAGACCTTCAGCAAAGCCGCATTGCGGTGCGTCGTATTCGCGCGCAGCACCATCAGGTCACCCATGTGGTGCGGCACCTCGTGGGCCAACACCGCCAGGGAGGCGATCACTCCGAGCCGGATATCGGCGATAAATGCCGACGCAATCAACACCCCGTCGCCAAAACAATGAACGCTGTCTCCCGCCAGCACAGCCCAGCCTCCGCTGGCGTGGCTATGCGGATTGGCAGTTGAACCAGCCTGTGGTGCATGGTGGTGGCCTTCGTGGTGCGGGTGTGCCTGTGGGTCTTGGTCCAAGGAGCTGTGCTCCCCATGCTCGTGACCGTGGTGCCACAGCTCGGCTTTGTCCAGCAAAAAGAAAAAAACCAATCCGATAAGCAAAGTCAAAAACAGATCGTGTGCGCTGCTCTGGCTCTCGAACGCTTCGGGCAATAGGTGCATAAAAGCAGTCGCCAGCAAGGCCCCAGCAGCCAAACTGAGCATATGCTGCGTGTAGCGCGCGAGCAGGCCAAAACTCAATCCCGCAGCAACCCACACGCTACCCACACCAGCAAACAGGGTGCCCAGCAAAATAGCCAAAAGAGTCATCGTCAAACCCCGTTGGCCAGGAACCACTGGGTCAGACGCCTCCAGCCGTCCTGGGCCGCTTCCTTACGGTAGCTGGGCCGGTAGTCGGCGTGAAAAGCGTGCGGCGTGTCGGGATAGACCAAAAACTTTGATGCCTTGGCTGCTGCCGGACCCGCTGCCAGGGCTGTTTTCATGGCTTCGACCGAATCCAAGGGTATGCCGGTGTCGGCGCCGCCGTACAAGCCTAAAACCGGGGCCTGCAGCTTGCCCGCCACATCGACCGGATGCACCGGCGTGAGCGCCGTGCTCTGGCCGACCAAGCGGCCATACCACGCAGCTGCCGCTTTGACTTTTGGCTGGTGCGCCGCATAGAGCCAGGTGATGCGCCCGCCCCAGCAAAACCCGGTAATCGCCAGGCGCTCGGTGTTGCCGCCGTTGCGCGCGGCCCAGGCCACGGTGGCATCGAGATCGGCCATCACCTGCGCATCGGGCACTTTGGACACCACTTGCGCCATCAACTGGCCTATGTCGGCGTAGCTTGACGCGTCGCCCTGGCGGGCCATCAGGTCGGGGGCGATCGCCACATATCCCAGGTGGGCTAGTCGCCGCGTGACATCGGCGATGTGTTCGTGCAGGCCAAATATCTCTGGCACTACCAGGACCAGCGGCGCATTTTTGGCGCCCGTGGGTGCCGACCGGTAGGCGGGCATGGCGTAGCCATTGACGTCGATGGTGATGCGTCCGGCCAACAGGCCTTCACTGGGTGTGGTGACCAGGGTCTGCGCGGTGACCGGAAGCACGGACACAGCAAAACCGACGCTCGCAGCTGCTTTGAGCGCGGTACGGCGGCTGGGGTGGGCGTCAATGCTGTGCGCATTGAGAAGGGCTTGGGCGTCTTGCATGGTGTCGTGGTTCATTCAATTTCCTACTCTTTGGCATGGGTCGCCTGGGTCTGCTTTTCGGGCAGCGCTAGGCGGGTAAATGGCAGCCTTGGCACGCGGAAAGCCCCGCAAGGATTGTGCCGCAGGGCTGTGAACGCGCAGCAACAAGCCTTATTGGCCAACCCGAGCCCGCTCAATGCGCCTGGTCCCAATTGGAACCCACGCCCATTTCTGCCAGCAAGGGCACCTTCAGAGCGGCCACATCGGCCATCAGGCGGGGAATTTCTACCTTCAGCCAATCCACTTCCGCCAGTGGCACCTCGAACACCAGTTCGTCATGCACTTGCATGATCATCTTGGTGGCGCGGTGTTCGGCGTCCAGCACCTGCTGCACCTTGACCATGCTGAGTTTGATCAGGTCTGCCGCCGTGCCCTGCATGGGCGCGTTAATGGCGGCGCGCTCGGCGCCTGCGCGGCGCTGGCCGTTGGGGGAGTTGATTTCGGGCAAATACAAGCGCCTGCCGAACACCGTTTCCACATAGCCGCGCGCTTTGGCCTGGGCGCGGGTGTCGTCCATATAGCGCTTGACCCCGGCAAAGCGGGCAAAGTAGCGCTCGATGTAGTTTTTGGCCGC
>CAMDKE010000209.1 GCA_945901215.1 Comamonas sp. lk | reverse complement strand
TACACAGAAAACCGTGGACGGCCCTTCCAACAAAGACTGGCGCGGCGGACGCGGTATTCTGGAAAACATCATCCCTTCAAGCACTGGCGCTGCCAAGGCCGTGGGCGTGGTGATTCCGGAATTGAATAAGAAACTCACCGGCATGTCTTTTCGCGTGCCCACCAGCGACGTGTCGGTGGTTGACCTGACTTGCGAGCTCAACAATGCCGCCACGATGGCCGAGATTTGCGCCGAGATGAAGGCGCAAAGCCAGGGCGCTCTTAAGGGCGTGCTGGGTTATACCGAAGACAAGGTGGTGGCCACCGACTTCCGTGGCGACGCCCGCACCTCGATTTTTGACGCTGACGCCAGCATCGCGCTGGACGGCACCTTCATCAAGGTCGTGAGCTGGTACGACAACGAGTGGGGCTATTCGAACAAGTGCCTGGAAATGGTGCGCGTGGTCAGCCACTAAGCGCCCGAGCACCGCCACACCAGCGCTTATCGCAGATGAAGCCCCGTCTGAAAATAGGCATTAGCGCCTGCTTCTTTTATCCTGACCCGGCCAGGGCGGTATTTGCACCTAAAACGCTGCAGTACATCGAGCAATCGGTGGCGCATTGGGTGATGGCCGGTGGCGCGGTGCCGGTGATGGTGCCCTCGCCATTTGGCGACACGGCGCGCGGCGAGGTCGATGTGCATGAGTATTCCAACTGGCTCGACGGCTTGGTGCTGCATGGCGGCGCCGACGTCTGGCCCGGCAGCTACGGCGAAGTCCCGCTGGACGCGCGCTGGCAGGGCGACCGCAACCGTGACGCCTATGAGATTGCGCTGGTGCGCGCCTTTGTCGAGGCGGGCAAACCGGTGTTTGGTATTTGCCGGGGTTTGCAGTTGATCAACGTGGCGTTTGGCGGCACCCTGTACCAAGACATTCCCACCCAGCGCCCAGACGCCCTGGTGCACCGCGACGGCGTGGCCTATGACAACAACTTCCACACCCTGCGCATCGTGCCCGACAGCCGCCTGGCCGCGCTGCTGGCGGCGGGGCCGACCGACAAGATCAACAGCATCCACCACCAGGGCATCAAGGATTTGGCGCCAGGCTTTGTGGCCGAAGCGCATTGCCCCGACGACGGCATGGTCGAGGCCATTCGCCACACCGGGGCCGCCTACGTGGCGGCCGTGCAGTGGCACCCCGAGTTCCACACACCCGAACTCGGCACGCTGGACGACAGCGCGCTGCGCGAGGATTTTTTTGCCGCCGCCCGCGCCGTGCAGACCGCATGAAGCGTGCAGCGCCCTCGACCACTGGAGATTGATATGTCCGCATCCAAACCGCCTTTGCCCCTGCGCCCCCTGCCGCGCCTGATTTTTGCCAGCCGCTGGCTGCAGTTGCCGCTGTATCTGGGCTTGATCGCCGCACAGGGCGTTTATGTGTTCCATTTTTGGGTCGAACTGGTGCATTTGCTAGAAGCCGTTTTTGGCAACCAGACGGCCTTGCAGGCGCTGGTGACCAGCATGGGCTACCAAGCCGATGCGCCCCTGACCGCGCTCAACGAGACGCTGATCATGCTGGTGGTGTTGGCGCTGATTGACGTGGTCATGATCTCCAACCTGCTGATCATGGTGATCGTCGGCGGCTACGAAACCTTTGTTAGCCGCATGGACCTCCAAGGCCACCGCGACCAGCCCGAGTGGCTGGACCATGTGAATGCCTCGGTGCTCAAGGTCAAGCTCAGCACCGCCATCATCGGCATCAGCTCCATCCACCTGCTCAAAACCTTTATCAACGCCGCCAACTACGACGTCAAGGTGCTGATGTGGCAAACAATCATCCACGTGACCTTTTTGCTCAGCGCGCTGGCCATCGCCTATACCGACCGCATCCTGATATCCACCCAGGCACTCAAGCACTGAGTGCCAGACTCCGCACTGGTCCGGGTTCTTGCCGTTAAACGGCGCATAAAGGGCCTGGATAGTGGCGATGAAATAAATGCTAGTGAAGCACGGCGTCGTGGTCCGCGTCATGGCGGTGCGCCGGGTCCACGTGCGTCATGAGGTTGAGCACGCGGTGGCGGCGCATCACGGCTGCGCGAGCGGCCACCGCGATGTTGTGGCCTTGTTCGACGGTAAGGTTGGCGTCCACTTCGATGTGCGCGTCCACTACCACCATGTCGCCCATTTTGCGGGTGCGCACGTCGTGCACGCCGGCCACGCCAGGGGTTTCACGCAGCGTGGCGCGGATGGCGTCTACCTCTTCTTCATTGACCGCACGGTCCATCAGGTCGTGCAGCGCGTCCCAGCCAAAGCTCCAGCCCATCTTGCCCACCATCAGGCCCACAATCAGCGCGGCAATGGGGTCGAGCAGCGGGTAACCCATCAGGTTGCCAATCAGGCCTAAGCTCACCACCAGGCTGGACGCCGCGTCCGAGCGCGCATGCCAGGCATTGGCCACCAGCATGCTCGATTTGACCAGCTTGGCCACCTGCAGCATGTAGCGAAACAGCAGCTCCTTGGCCACCAGCGCACCCAGCGCCACCCACAGCGCCACCGGGTGCGCCGTTGGAATGCTGGCAGGCGTCTCGAGTTTGCCCACCGCCGACCACACCATGCCCACGCCCACCACCAGCAGCAGCAGGCCTAACACCAGAGAAGCGGCGTTCTCAAAGCGCTGGTGGCCATAAGGGTGGTCAATATCGGCGTCTTTTTGGCTATGGCGGCCCGCCAGCAACACCACGAAGTCGGCCACCAGGTCGGAGAGTGAGTGAAGGCCGTCGGCCACCAGGCCTTGCGACTTGGCCAGCACGCCCACCACGATTTGCGTGGTTGACAGCACCACGTTGACCACCACGCTGACCCAGGTGGTGCGCGAGGCCGCCTTGGCCCGCTCAGCCGGGGTGTGGATGCTGTGCTCGGAGTCGTCGTCGATTTCGGTGAATTTCATTCAATTACCAGGTGTTGGGGCAAGCCCCAAAGTGGCCCAAAAAATGGAGCCAATTCAGGCACCAGTGCGGCAGTGGCTTTACAGCACCACCAGGTGCTGCGGTCCTGCGCCGACCACGGCGCTCAGGGGAATGCGCTGATCGAAGCTTACCAGCCGACCTTGACGCTGAACTGCCAGCGCCAGCAGGTACAGGTCTGTCAGGTGGCGCCCGGTGTGGATATGGCCATGCGAAAAGGTGCGCTTATCCAAAATACTCGCCTCATCCGGCCAAAACGCATGAAACGCTGTTTGCGTCGAATCCGCCAGCATGCGCACCAGCACGGGCAAAGGCTGCGGGCTGCTGTACTGAGGCGCAGACATGATGCGCAGGCAACCGTTTTGCGTTAGCGGACAGCTGGCCCAGCCATGTTCGATATGGGCCTCCAGCCAAAGTGCGGCGCGCTCGTGGTGCACATGGTCGCGGTCGTGCAGCGCAATGAGCACATTGATGTCGAGCAGCGCGCGCATCAAATCCCTTCGGCGTCGCGCAAGCGGTCAATCAGTGCGTTGCTCACCACGCCGCCACGTGCGGGCAGAGGCTTGATACCGTAATGCGCCAGGCGCTCTAACACTTTGTGCGGGCCGTCTGCAAGCGGCTTTTGGCGCGCGCGTGCCGCGTCGGCCTGAAAAGCGCGGCGCACCAGCGCGCTCACCGTCTGGCCTAAAGATGTTTTGTCCTGTCGCGCACGCTCTTTGGCGGCCAAAAGTACGTCGTCGTCAATATCCAGGGTGGTTCGCATGGTGTTGGTGCCTTGTTTTCGGGTGATGCGTGATGCTAGCGCATCAAGTGTGTGTCGCCTAGTGGTCCGTTGGTCTACCTTGACTTACCTTGGAAGTTTGAGCCCTACCGGGGGTGGGGTTTTCCCACTCTCTCCCCCAACCCCTCTCTCGCCCAGCGGTCGAGAGAGGGGGGCCAAAGTCCACATTTGGTTTCGTCGCTTCGGCTAGCCTTCTACTGGCGCAGCATTTGATCTGCTGCACCTGCTGCACCTGCTGCAATGGTGGCCGGTGGTGCCCGCGCCGAAGCGACAAAACCAAATGTGGCTGTTCGCTCCCCCTTTCCACCCCGGTGGGGGTGGAAAGGGGGCCGGGGGGATAGGGGGGGAAAGCTCCCGTGGGGAAAAGACCCCCTGTTGGCAAAACAGCAAACTCAAGCCAGGTGCTTACCCACAATCCCCGCCAACTCAAACATATTCACCTGCGGTTTGCCAAACACCGCCAGCAGCTTGGCGTCGGCGTTGATGGCGCGTTTGTTGGCCGGGTCTTGCAGGCCCTGCGCTTTGATGTAGTCCCACAGCAGCCGTATCACCTCGGTGCGGGCTACGGCCACGTCGCCGATTACGGCGGCCAGCGCGGCGCTGGGCTGCAGGCCGGTGGCGGTGCTGGGTTTGCGGGGGGCTAGGGTGGCAGTTTTGGCGGTGGTCTTGGCGGCCACTTTCTTGGCTGGGGTTTTCTTTGCCGCTACCTTTTTGGTCGCCACTTTTTTGGCCGCAGTTTTCACGGCTGTCGTTTTGGCTGCGGGGGCCGCTTTGGCCGCAACCGGTTTGCCCGCGGTCGTTTTGCGCGGCGGGAATTTGCTGGGCGCAAACTCAAAGTTCACTTTGTCGGCCTCGGCGTCCCAGGCCAGCATGGCCTTGAAGGCGCGCCGGGTGCGCATGCTGACAAATTTGTCGAGCAGGTCGGTTTTGCCGGTGGCCAGCAGCTTTTGCATTTGCTCGCGGGCAATGGGCTGCTGCAGGATGATCTGGCCGCTCTTGAAGTCGCAGCTGGGCGTGGCCTGCGCAAGCGTCGGCACCGAGCGGGAGCAGACGTAGTTTTTGCCGTGCTCATACACCGCGCCGCCGCATTTGGGGCAGGCGCCCAGGCTTTCTTGCTGCGCAAAGTCGATCAACTCGCCCGACTCTTCGCCGGCCTTGTCGTCGCCAAAGTCGAACTCGAGTTTGTAGTTTTTGGTCTCTTCGTCAAACTTGATCACCATCTCGGCGGTGAATGGCCAGCCGGCCTTGCTGCGAAAGCCGTCGAGCGGGCCTATCTTCTTGTCGGTCAAAAATTGCTCTACTTCGGCCAGCTCAAACGTGCGCCCGGCGGGCGACTTGCCGAACGAGAAGCCGCAGCCATCCGCATCGCCGCTTTTGCCGGTGCAGGTGTAGCGGCGGTAGTTCTCTTTGATGATGCCGCCGCAGTTGGGGCAGGGGGCTTGTAGGGTGGCGTAATCTCCCGGAATGGTGTCGCGGTCGTATTCTTTGGCCTTGCGCACCAGGCGCTCGGTCATGGCGGC
>CAMDKE010000208.1 GCA_945901215.1 Comamonas sp. lk | reverse complement strand
AGCCATCATGAAGACAGAGCCATAGAGCATGATCATCACGTCGAAAGCCCAGGGGTGGGGGTGGTTCAACACATAGCGCGAGAACACCTCCCAAGAGATCAGGAGTGTGAGCGCCATGATGAGCCAGGAAAAAATCTGCCCAAAGAATGTACTGAGCCGGTCTACTGAAAAAAGTAACTTTTGCATTTTTCTTCTCAAATAAAAAAACAGGCCATCCAAGTTGACCCTGGATGGCCATAGGCACTTGCCAGTGCCAGAATTTCGCCGATGCTAGCCCTTTTTCGCTATGAAAAAGTTGACTGCCATACGGCGACTAACCACGGTGTCTGCCTCCCACTTCGTGGCGCGAGCCGCGAATGCCTTTTGCGATTCCACGGTTTCTTTGAACAATGGGTTCTCAGCGGACTTCTTCTCGATGATTTCTTCCCACAACTCGAGCTGCGCCTGCAACACGCTGTCGGGCGTTTTGTAAAACTTCACCTTGTCTTTGACTTGGAGCTCAATGTAGTCTTTGGAGTAGCGGTCAACCGCTTTCCAAGACATATCAGCGGAGGATGCCTCTACAGCACTACCGATGATCGCGCGCATTTTTTCTGGCAGAGCATCGTACTTGGCCTTGTTAAACATAATTTCAAAGGTTTCTGCACTCTGATGGTAGCTCTGCAACATGCAAACTTTGGAAACATCGGGGAAACCCAAGATACGGTCAGAGGTTGCGTTATTGAACTCAGCGGCATCCAGCAGTCCACGGTCCATGGCCGGCACGATTTCGCCTCCGGGCAATGCATTCACGGCAGCTCCCATGGCAGTGAACAGGTCAATTGCCAGGCCATTGGTACGGAATTTCAGACCTTTGAAGTCCTCCGGTTTGGTGATGGGCTTCTTGAACCAGCCCAAAGGTTGGGTGGGCATGGGGCCATACAGGAAAGACTGTACGTTGGCACCGATGGACGCATACAGTTTGGTGAGCAGCTCTTTGCCGCCGCCGTATTTATGCCAAGACAGCAACATATTGGCGTCCATGCCGAATGCAGGGCCTGAATTCCACAATGCCAACGCATTTTGTTTACCGTAGTGGTAGCCCAACACGCCGTGCCCGCCGTCCAAGGTTCCCTTGGTCACAGCTTCCAAAAGACCGAATGCGGGCACAACCGCACCCGCTGGTAGCACCTCGATCTTGAGGTCGCCGCCGGTCATGTCATTGACCCTCTTTGCGAAGTCCAACGCATACTCGTGGAAGATGTCCTTGGCGGGCCAAGTGCTCTGCCAACGCATGGAGATCGGTCCAGCTTGCGCCTTAGCCAGCATGGGTGCCGCAAGCGCACTGGCTGCAATTGCACCCTTTAGCATTCCACGGCGAGAAGAGGGTTTGATTTGATTCATTAACGGTACTCCAGAAAAATAGTCATCCCAAGCGGGTTGCCGATTCTCTAACATCTCAGCCAGATATCTATTAGGGTTACTACTAGGGGGCGGAGTCGTTGTTGAATGCTGACGATGGCGTGAACCAGACCGGGATCCGCATCCAGACCAATGTTCGCCGTCATTCCGAAAGCCATTGGTTGCCCGTCTTGGTCAGGTGCATCTCAGGGACAGGCGCGCCCATGCTGTTTTTGGTGGAACTGGGCGCTACAACCAAGGTAGCATCGACTGCGGTGCCAGCTTCAAGCTTCAGGGCTGCGGTAGCAATGCTGGCGTTGATGGTGGCCAGCAGCGGGGTGCTAGGGTTGTGGTCTTCTAGCAGGTGACGCAACCTCCAATGGTGCTCTCATCGGGCAAGCGAGCCATGCCAGGGGCCAGGCGGGCAAACTTGCAGTACAACGGGACGTCGTGAAGTGCTTATTTCATGGTTAGGCCAGACCGGCAAAACCATTGCTGTATGGGGTGAATGCGCAGCGTGGTGGTCACTGCAAAGGGCGTGCGACATGTATTGCCAGAGGGGGCGTGCGGCTCAATCAACGCCACCAACCCCGCCCACGGAACAAGCAGAACCATTTGATCCAGCAATTCGCGCATGCACTTTCTCTTGGTCACCCGCTCGAAAGCGGTGGAGGAAAAGCTTTTTTGCTTGATCGCCGCTTAACTTCTGGGCGGATCAGGACGATGACTTATGCAAACCTTACTTGATACGGTGATCCGCCCCGTCGCGCCCAGTGTGGGGCAATCCCGGAAAGAATGTGCGGGCCAGCGGCGCCGGAATTGCATACTGGGGAAAGCAGGCGGATGTGTTGGCTGCATGCAAGACGTGAATGCACAAGCCCACTTCGTCTTTGATAAATTCCACCGCCTTGGATTGTGTGAGCGCCGCATGGACAAACGGGGCGTCTTCGTTAAACGCAACCGACGCAAACGGAGAAGCGGACCATACGGTTTTGAGATACACATAAGAAAACCCGTAACCAAGGTGGTTGTCTTTGAACATGGTGTCTTTTTCGTCGACATGGGCCACCGCAATGGGCTGATCCGACCAAATGAAGTGCAGGCCGGTTTTTTCTGTCAAATCCCAATAGGCAAACCGGTCATACACCGCGCTGTAGATAAAAAAGGCCGACAACTTGACCAAATCCGCGCCCTTAGCCTCTAACTTATTAACCATGTATTCCAAATATCGGGGCGCGTAATACTCGTCGTCATCAACGTGGGCGATGATTGCGCCCCGCGCCTGTGCGTTGAGCCAGTTACGCTTGTCGCCAACACACTGGCGAATGCCAGCATGGTGGTAGCGGATACGCCGATCATGTTGGCCCAAAAAATAGGCACTGGGCTGCGGGGAGTCATCCAAAATGACCCATTCCCAGTTGCCATACGTTTGGTCGAGCACGCAGCGGTGTATGGCGCCGAGCATGCTCTCTCGGTTGTATGTTGGGGTGACGATCGATATGAGTGGTTTCACCATGTTGGGACGTGCTCGGTCGGTTTTTTTAACATCTAGGTCACCCATGCGCGGCGCTGGGGAAGCATTGGCCGATTTCAGGCGCGCGCATCGCCCCAGCGCAGCGGGGACGTGTCATCGCCCCGGTACAGGGTGTCACCATGGCGGTCCACGCAGTAATGGCGCGAAACAATCATCTCCTTAAAGTGCATGTCGGCGGCGATGCGGGTGTATTCAAAAATCACGCTGCGCGTCACGCGTGCGCCCGAGCGAATCACGCAACCGTGCCCAATCCAGGCTGGACCCACAATCGACGCGCCGGACTCTATGCGCGTACCTGAGCCAATATAAACCGGGCCCTGAATTTTGACCCGGTCCCAGTCGATGGAGGTATTGAGCCCGACCCAAATACCGGGTCGAACCTCCTTGCCCGGCATGGGCATCTCGGCGATCTCGCCCTTGAGCACGCGCTGCAGTACCGACCAGTAATCGCTCACCCGCCCGATGTCTATCCAATGAAAGGGCCGGCTTTGCACAAAAAACGGCTTATTCTGAGCAACAAGCTCGGGAAATAGCTCAGCGCCAATGTCGTACACCACCCCAGAAGGCACCATGTCGAGCACCTGCGGCTCGAAAATATAGACGCCCGTGCTGGCCAGGTTGGACTTGGCGTCCTGCGGCGCCGGTTTTTCCTGGAACGACGCGATACGCCCATCGGGTCCAGCCACCACGATGCCATAGGCGCTGACATCGGCCAAAGGTACTTCCAGCGCCACCAAGCTGGCAATAGCGCCTTGGGCGCGGTGCTCTGCCAAGGCTGCAGTAATGTCCAAATCGATTAGCGCATCGCCACACAAGACCAGCGTGGTTTGATCAAAAAAACCGCTGAAATCCTGGATGCGGCGCATCCCACCGGCCGACCCCATGGGGTGCGGCAAGATGTCACCGTGCTCGCGCCGCCCCTCATACGAGTAACCAATTTCAACGCCCCAACGGCCCCCGTCGCCAAAGTACTCCTCAATTTTTTGGTGGTGGTATGCCACGTTGACCATGATTTCCTTAATCCCATGGCGGGCCAGGTGCTCGATTAGGTACTCCATCACAGGCTTACCCAAAATGGGCACCATGGGCTTTGGCAGGTCACGGGTCAGGGGGCGCACGCGGGTGCCTTGTCCGGCCGCCAAAATCATGCCTTTTGCCATTTTTCATACCTTTGAGTCAGTAAACTGGTCGAATTGTGCACGATGCGCCCACCAAACTGGATGCGGCGACACATGGTTAGCCGCCGTATGCAGCAACCCTAGGACATCGATTGGGCGCCGCAAAGCCTCGTACACTTGAATGTGCACCGTCTTATCTACGCAACACACCATTCCCATGACTATTCTTGTCACCGGCGGCGCCGGCTTTATCGGCAGCAACTTTGTACTTGACTGGCTGGCCGGCTGCGGCGAGGCGGTGGTTAACCTGGACAAGCTCACGTATGCTGGTAATTTGTCCAACCTAGCCTCTTTGCAAGGCGACATGCGCCACACTTTTGTGCAAGGTGATATCGCAGACACCGCCTTGGTGGCCGGGCTGCTGGCGCAGCACCGGCCCCGTGCGGTGCTCAACTTTGCCGCCGAAAGCCACGTCGACCGCTCCATAGCAAGCCCGGGCGCCTTCATCCAGACCAATGTGGTGGGCACTTTCGCGCTGCTCGAGTCGGTGCGCGCCTACTGGGGCGCCCACAGTGAGGCAGACAAGGCCACCTTCAGGTTTTTGCACGTCTCTACCGACGAGGTGTATGGGTCGCTGGATCCGGGCGAGGCTGCCTTTAGCGAAACCCACCGCTATGAGCCCAACAGCCCCTATTCGGCCTCCAAGGCCGCCAGCGACCACCTGGTGCGCGCCTACCACCACACCTACGGCCTGCCGGTGCTCACCACCAACTGCAGCAACAACTACGGGCCCTTCCATTTCCCGGAAAAGCTGATTCCGCTACTCATTGTCAATGCCCAGGCCGGCAAACCATTGCCCGTGTACGGAGACGGCCAGCAGATTCGCGATTGGCTGTACGTGAAAGACCACTGCAGTGCCATCCGCCGGGTATTAGAAGCCGGGCGCCCGGGCGAGGTCTACAACGTGGGGGGGTGGAACGAAAAGGCTAACCTAGAGATCGTGCACACCGTATGCAGCCTGCTCGATGAACTCAAGCCGCGCGCTGACGGCAAGCCCTACAAAGACCAAATCGCCTTTGTGACTGACCGCCCTGGGCACGACCGACGCTACGCCATAGATGCCCGCAAACTCCAGCGTGAACTGGGCTGGGCACCTGCCGAGACATTTGAAACCGGCATTCGCAAAACCGTGCAGTGGTACCTGGAGCACCC
>CAMDKE010000207.1 GCA_945901215.1 Comamonas sp. lk | reverse complement strand
GGAAGACGCAGCCCAGGTGCATGCGCGTAAACGGTGGCAATGGCTTGGTATTTCAAGGGTTGGGCCACGCGCAGCCAGCGCTTCAGGTAGATGGACAGGTTTTTTGGCGCCCGTGGCGCGTATTCGCCAAAAGCCTGTACCGCGTGCTGCGCCCCAGTGGCCCAGATGACGGCGTCGAAATCGCAGTCGGCGACGCGCCAGCGGCCCGCGTTCCATTGCGGGGCTTGGGCGCGGCAGGCGTGTTGCAGAGTGGCGCCGCGCATGTCCAGCCAGTGCGCCGCTGCCTTCGGGAAAAGGCTTGACAGGTCGACACGCGGCAGCAGCATGTCTGAGCTGGCCAGCGCAGGCCACGCAGGGTTTGCATCCCGTGGGCGCGCCAGCAGGGCGTCGTGCAACACGGTGAGAAAAACCTGGCCACTGGCTTGCTGGGGCGGCGTATTGAGCGCTGAAAAGCACAGGGGTTCGATGAGCGTATCGACTACGGTGCTGTTCAAGCCCACAGACAATTCAGCCACGGTCGCCGACGCGGCACACTGAAAACCCGTTTTTTTCCACCGTCGCAAAGCGCTGATAAGCGACCATTTGTCGCTCAGGCTCCAGCCACCCGCGCCCAAAACCCCTGCCAAGAGGTTCCAGGGCTGGGGCCAATCGGGCAGCACCAAGCCTTCGGTGTCGGCAAATTGCAGGCACAGGGGTACGCGCAGCAAGGCGTCTTGCGGCTCCACACCGACCAGGCGCAGGAGTTTGAGCGTTTCCTGGTAACCACCAATGAGGATGTGCTGGCCGTTGTCTAAGGGTGCGAAACTGCCGTTGGGCAACAGGGCCGCAGGCGAATGCTCCAGGGCGCGTGCGCGCCCGCCCAAGCTGCGCGTGGCCTCAAGCACCGTGACCCGGTGGCCGGCCTGAACGGCACCGATGGCGGCCGCAAGTCCTGCCCATCCGGCGCCGACGACACAGACACTTTTGCGGTTCACAGACGTCCCAGCGCTTGGACTTTCCAGGCTAGCCAGAATTTGCGCAGCGGAGTCAGTCGCACGCGTTGTTTGAGCACGGGAAAGCCTTGCGCTTCGATCTCACGCAGCAAGGATCGGTAGATGCTGGCCATCATCAGGCCTGGTTTTTGGGTCCGGTGGTCGGCACTGGGCAACAGCGCCAGCGCCTGGTCGTACAAGGCATGCGCGCGCTGGGCCTGGAACTGCATCAGGGTGGTAAATCGCTCGGACGGTAAGCACTTGAGGATTTCATGGGCTTTGACGTCAAACTGCTGCAGCTCGCTCACAGGCAGGTAAATGCGCCCGCGCTGCGCGTCCTCGCCCACGTCTCGAATGATGTTGGTCAGCTGCAAAGCCTGTCCCAGCGTGTGTGCATAGGTGGTGGTTTGGATCTGGGTTTGGCCAAAAATGGAGGCTGCAACTTCGCCCACCACGCCGGCCACCAGGTGGCAGTAGCGCTGCAGATTCGAGTAGTCCAGGTAGCGGGTTTGCTCCAGATCCATCTGGCATCCCTGGATCACGCTGTGCAGGTGGTGCTGGGTGATGCCATAGTGCGGCGCCAGGGGCATGAGCGCCAGCATCACGGGGTGGCTCGGGCGCCCGGCATAAGCCTGGGCGACTTCTTGGACCCACCATGCTAGTTTTGTGGCTGCCACACCCAAGTCGACGGCGTCATCGACCACGTCGTCGACTTCGCGGCAAAAGGCATAAAACGCGGTGATTGCGGCGCGCCGGGGAGCCGGCAAAAACAAAAAGGCGTAATAAAAACTGCTGCCCGAGGCAGCAGCCTTTTGTTCTACGTACTGCGCCGGCGTCATGGGGAGATTGTCGCTCAGGCCGTTACATCCAAAAGGCGCGCCACACCAGCAGTGGTGCGTCCCAAGCGCGCAGGCGTGGTCGCGATTGCAGCACCCCGCCTCCCAGCGCTTCTACTTTGTCCAATATGCGCAAGCCGCCTTGCACCACCAGGCGCAGCTCCCATCCCGCACGGCCAGGTACGCGGTGCACCAGCGGCGCGCCGCTTTGCATGCGCTGGCGCGCGCTTGCCGCGCACTCGGCGATCAACCCATCGGCGCGCCGCGCTTGCACTGGGTCACGCAAATCGGCCGGCGTCAGCCCCCAGCGCGCGCAGCTGTCTTGCGCAAAGTAGCAACGCCCACGTGGCAGGTCACGGCTGGGGTCTTGCCAAAAGTTAATCAGTTGCAAGGCGCTGCAAATGGCGTCGCTCCACGCGAGCGACTGCGCATCGCCCACACCGTACAGGTGGAGTAGCAGGCGCCCCACCGGGTTGGCTGAGCGACGGCAGTAGTCGAGCAGTTCGGCTTCGTCGGCATAGCCGGTGCCGTCGCGGGTTTTTCGAACGTCTTGCACAAATGCGTCGAGCAAGGCATGGAGCAACTCCGCAGGCAGGGTGTGGGAGGCGACTGTGTGCCGTAAAGGGATGAAGACCGCGGTCCAACGCCCGCCTAGCGGCTCCGACTGGGCGCAGGCGGCGTCCAGCTCGGCGCGGTAAGCGTGCAAATCGGCCAGGCGTTGGATGGGGTCGGCATCGCCTTCATCGGCCAGGTCGTCAGCCGTGCGGGCAAAGTGGTAGATCGCGGCAATGGGTGCGCGCAGGTCGGGTGGGCATAGCCAGGAGGCGACAGGAAAGTTTTCGTAATGCGAGATGGCGGGCGGCTGCATGGATGTATTTTGCCTCGTCGGGTTGACAAAAATCGCTGACGCGGATAAATTACTAACCGGCCGGTCATTATTATTAGCCGCCAAATTTCCAAGCACTCCCAATATCGCGCGACTCCATTTCTATGACATTTCCGACTTTTTTCTCTCGCTCCGCCCTGGTGGTAGCCCTCGCTTTCTTGGCCGCTTGCTCTAAGCCGACGCCACCGGCCGAGCCGGTGCGTGCGGTCAAGGTGATTACGGTCGCAAGCGACAGCATTCGTTCGGGCGCCGAGTATTCCGCCGAAGTGCGGCCCCGCGTGGAGTCGCGGCTGGGGTTTCGGGTCAGTGGCAAGCTGTTGCGCAGGATGGTCGATGTCGGGCAGCATGTGAGGGCGGGGGAGGCCTTGGCGCAACTCGATGCGCAGGATTTCAAGCTCTCGGTAGACGCTGCGCGTGCCCAGTTGGCCGCGGCCTTGGCCAACAGGGATCTTGCAGGCGCAGATTTCAAGCGGTTTAAGGACCTGCGCGATCAAAACTTCATCAGTGCTGCCGAGCTCGAGCGGCGAGAGGTGACCCTGAAATCGGCCCAGTCCCAGGTTGAGCAGGCGCAGGCCCAACTTGCTGGCCAAAGTAACCAAAGCGGCTACACCACGCTGCTGGCCGATGCAGCAGGGGTTGTTACTTCGGTCGATGCAGAGCCCGGCCAAGTGCTCGCGGCGGGGACCCCCGTGGTTCGCATTGCGCAGGACGGCGCGCGGGACGTGGTTTTTGCGGTGCCCGAGGACAAGGTGGTCAAGATCAAACTGGGTTCGGCCGTTACGGTGCGCGCTTGGGCAAGCCAGGCCGTGGCGCAGGCCAAGGTGCGGGAGATCTCAGCCAGTGCGGACCCCGTCACCCGCACGTTCACCGTCAAAGCGGCTCTGGCCAGCGCCGATGCGTGGCCGCTGGGAAGCACCGTGGTGGCGGTTGCGCAAGCGTTGGACCGTTCGGGGCCGGTGTTTGTTAAATTACCTACAAGCGCCTTGCAGCACGACGGGAATACCGCTGCAGTGTGGTTGGTCGAGCGTGCCAGTATGACCGTGCGCTTGCAGCCCATTGCTCTTGCCACGGCAGACGGAAACGAGGTGGTGGTGGCCAGTGGTTTGCAGCCGGGCATGGAGGTGGTGGTAGCCGGTGTGCATGTGCTCTCGCCTGGTCAAAAAGTCACCATTTACCAGGAGAAGGCTTCTTTAGCCGCGTCTCCAAGCCAATCCGTCAGTGTGCCTGCCGTGAATTGAGCCGCAGATGAACCAAGACACTCCCAAACCAGGCTTTAACCTGTCCCGTTGGGCGCTGGAGCACGGCGCGCTGACCCGCTATCTGATGCTGGTGCTGATGGTGCTGGGCATGGCCTCGTACTTTGAGCTGGGCCAGGATGAGGACCCACCGTTTACCTTCAGGGTGATGGTAGTACGGGCCTTCTGGCCCGGTGCCACCGCCCAGCAAATGGCCGAACAGGTGACCGACAAGGTGGAGCGCGCCTTGCAAGACGTGCCCTATGCCGACAAGATCCGAAGTTTTTCCAAGCCCGGCGAGACGACCATCTTTTTCCAGGTCAAAGACTCCACCAAACCGGGGGAGGTTGCCAACCTGTGGTACGTGGTGCGCAAAAAAGTGGGCGATATGCGATCGAGCCTGCCGTCCGGCGTGCAAGGCCCTTTTTTCAACGATGAATTTGGCGACGTCTATGGCGTGATTTACGCCTTGGAGGCAGACGGGTTCTCCGACACCGAGGTGAAGGCCGCAGCCGACGACGTGCGCCAACAGCTGCTGCGCGTGCCCGATGTGAACAAGGTGGACCAATTTGGCGTACAGGACGAAAAAATCTACATTGAGATTTCACAAAAGCGCCTGGCCCAACTCGGTCTGGACATGAACCAGGTGCTGGCCCAGCTGAGCCAACAAAATGCGATTGAGAGCGCAGGCACAGTTCAAACGCCTTTGGACGTGGTGCAGGTGCGGGTGGCCGGGCAATTCGAGGCCGTGCAAGAGCTGCGCGCCATGCCGATTCGCGGCATCTCGGGTAACCAGTTGCACTTGGGCGATATCGCCGAGGTGAAACGCGGTGTGATCGACCCGGCGGGCGTGAAGATGCACTTTCAGGGCAAACAGGTGATCGGCCTGGGCATCTCCATGACCAAGGGGGGTGACATCATCTCCCTGGGCAAGGCGCTCAAGGCATCCACCGCAGGTATCAATGCAGCGCTGCCCGCGGGTCTGCGTCTGGTGGAGGTGCAAGACCAACCGACGGCGGTGGCCGAATCGGTCAACGAGTTTGTGCGCGCGCTGTTGGAAGCCATAGTGATCGTTCTGGCAGTCAGTTTTATCGCACTCGGGTTTCACAAGCGGCCCGGCGACACTCGCTGGTTTCGGCGCTATTACGTGGACGTCCGCCCAGGCCTGGTGGTGGGCATCACCATTCCTTTGGTGCTGGCAGTCACCTTTTTAGGCATGTATTACTGGGGTATCGGACTGCACAAGATATCACTGGGCTCGCTTATTATTTCTCTGGGCTTGTTGGTGGATGACGCCATCATTGCGGTGGAAATGATGGTGCG
>CAMDKE010000206.1 GCA_945901215.1 Comamonas sp. lk | reverse complement strand
ATGCGGATGCGGTCACCCAAGAGCGCGCCGCCGCTCTTGCGTCTTGAGGGGTCAATGGAAATCACCGCGATATGCAGCGTGTCGCCACAGTCCAGGCGCAGGCGGCGAATCAGTTCGTCGGTCAGCGAAGACTTGCCCGCGCCGCCAGTGCCGGTGATGCCGATGCTGGGAATGTGAGTGGCTGCAGCCTGGGTGCGCAGGGCTTGCAAAGTTGCCTCGTTCACCTTGCCGTCCTCCACAGCGGTGAGCAGTTGCGCCAGCGCGCGCCAATGGGCGTCGCTGTGACCTTGAATGGTGGCCAGGTCGGTGGGGGCGAAGCTTGCTAGGTCGCGATCACAACGCATCACCATCTCGCCAATCATGCCGGCTAGTCCCATTTTTTGGCCGTCTTCGGGGCTGTAAATGCGCGTCACGCCATAGCTTTGCAGCTCCGCAATTTCGGACGGAACGATCACTCCGCCGCCGCCGCCAAACACCTGGATGTGCGCACCACCACGGGCCTTTAACAAATCCACCATGTACTTAAAGTACTCCACATGCCCGCCCTGGTAAGAGCTCATGGCGATGCCTTGCACGTCTTCTTGCAAGGCGGCGGTCACCACCTCGTCGACGCTGCGGTTATGGCCCAGGTGAATCACCTCGGCGCCCATGCCTTGCAAGATACGGCGCATGATGTTGATGGCCGCGTCGTGGCCATCAAACAAGCTGGCAGCGGTGACAAAGCGCACTTTGTGCGTGGGGCGGTAATTGGCCAGGGCTTTGAATTCGGCGGCGAGGTCAGTCATGGGGCGGTCTCTGAAAAGATGTTTTTATCAAGGTCTTTGCGATTGACGTTTACGTTAACGTCAACTCGAACCCCCTGACTGTAAACTATCGCAACATGTTGGCGATAATGCGGCCAAACTTACGGTCACACTATGACTCTTTTGGCCCTGGACATTGGCAACACCCGCCTGAAGTGGGCGCACTACGCGTCGCCCCAGCCTGGAGCCGCATTGCTGGCACAGGGCGCAGAGTTTCTAGAAAATATCGACAAACTAGCCGAAGGCGTGTGGGCGGGGCTGGCGCAACCCAGCCACATTCTGGGCAGCGTGGTGGCGGGGGACGCAGTCAAGCGCCGGGTCGAAGAACAAATGGAGATGTGGGATATCGCGCCCCAGTGGGTGGTGGCCAGCGAGTCAGAAGCTGGCCTGAGCAATGGCTACGACTACCCCAGCCGACTAGGCGCAGACCGTTGGGTGGCCATGATTGGCGCCTACCACCGCATGCTTGCCCTTGGCCATCCCCGCCCCATGGTGGTGGTCATGGTGGGAACTGCGGTAACGGTAGAGGCGATTTCGCCTGGCGGCCGCTTTTTGGGTGGCTTCATCTTGCCGGGCCACGGCATCATGCTGCGCGCACTGGAGTCGGGCACTGCAGGACTGCACGTGCCCACCGGCGACGTATGTCCCTTCCCGACCAACACCAGCGACGCGCTGACCAGCGGTGGCACCTTTGCCATTGCCGGAGCGGTGGAGTGCATGGTGCAGCATGTGCGCCAGCACTGCAGCGTTGAGCCTATGTGCGTGATGACGGGCGGCGCGGGATGGAAAATGGCACCCAGTATGACCCGCCCGTTTGAGTTGGTAGACAACCTGATCTTCGATGGCCTGCTGGTCATCGCCCAGCTACGCTTCCAAAGCCGCTAGGACGCTCTAACCAGCGCAACGCACCATGCACAAAACTATTACCCTGCACGCGGACACAGGCCATTCCACCCAGGTGCTGGGTGCCTGCCCGCATGACTGCCCCGACACCTGCTCACTAATCACCACCGTGGAAAACGGTATCGCCACCAAAGTGCAGGGCAACCCAAACCACCCGCAAACCGACGGCGTGCTGTGTACCAAGGTCTCTCGCTACACCGAGCGCAGCTACCACCCCGAGCGCATCTTGACGCCCCTGCGCCGCAGCGGCCCCAAAGGTTCGGGCCAGTTCACTCCGGTACCGTGGGACGAGGCGTTGGCCGACATCGCGCAGCGCTTAAGCGCCATCGCAGCAGATCCGGCGCGTGGGCCACAAGCGGTGCTGCCCTACAGCTACGCCGGCACCATGGGCTGGGTGCAGGGCGAGGCCATGGCGGACCGGTTTTTCAACCGCTTGGGCGCCTCATTGCTGGAGCGCACCATTTGCGCTTCTGCCGGCGGGGCCGCGCTCGAAGCCACTCTAGGTGCCAAGGTGGGTATGCGGGTAGAGTATTTTGCACAGGCCAAGCTCATCATCATTTGGGGCAGCAACGCCATTGGCAGCAACCTGCATTTCTGGCGTTACGTACAAACCGCCAAACGCAACGGCGCAAAAATCATTTGCATCGACCCGCGCAAAACCGAAACGGCAGAAAAGTGCCATGAGCACATCGCACTTCTGCCTGGAACCGACGCCGCTCTAGCGCTGGCGCTCATGCACCAGCTTATCACCCATGACTGGCTGGATCACGACTATATTGCGCAATACACCCTGGGCTGGGACGCGCTGCGTGAACGGGCCCTGCAATGGCCACCCCAGCGGGCGGCGCAGGTCTGTGGCGTGTCGGCCGCTCAAATCGAATCGCTGGCCCGCGACTATGGTGCATCGGTGGCCAGCGGTGCACCCGCAGCAATTCGCTTGAACTACGGCGTGCAACGCGCGCGTGGCGGCGGCAACGCAGTGCGCGCCGTAGCGTGCTTGCCCGCACTGATCGGTGCCTGGCGGCACCGCGCGGGCGGAATGCTTTTGTCGGCCTCAGGCACGCATGGGTTTGGCAAGTCGGCACTCGGTCGACCAGACCTGCGCCAGAGCGGCCCCACGCGGACGATCAATATGAGCACCATCGGCAACGACCTGTTGCGTCCAACCAGCCCGGACTTTGGCCCTCAAGTTGATGCGCTTATTGTCTACAACAGCAACCCGGTCGCCGTGGCGCCAGACTCTGGCAAAGTCGTCCGGGGCTTTGCCAGAGAAGACCTGTTTACGGTGGTGATGGAACATTTCCAGACCGACACCGCAGACTACGCCGACTACATCCTCCCCGCCACAACTCAGATTGAACACTGGGACATTCACACCACTTACGGCCATACCGACATTCTGCTCAACCGCCCTGCCATTGCGCCGCTTGGCCAGGCGCGCACCAACACCGACATATTTCGGGGCCTGGCCGCCGCCATAGGGTTTACTGACGCGTGCTTTGCTGAAGACGATCTCACGCTGTGCCGCAGCGCATTTGACGCGCGGGTGGATTTTGAGCAGTTACTAGCGAACGGCTTTGTCAGTCTTCCATCGCCCGAGGCACCTTTTGCACGTGGTGGGTTTGGCACACCATCGGGCAAGTGCGAGTTCTTTAGCGCGCGCTTGGCCGCCAAAGGCGGCGATGGCTTGCCCGACTACCTGCCAAACTACGAGCCAGGTAAAGCTGGTAGTGCCTATCCTCTAGCCATGATTTCGCCGCCTGCACGCAGTTTTCTCAATTCAAGCTTTGTGAACGTCACAAGCCTGCGCGGGATCGAAGGTGAGCCCGCCCTAGAGATCAACCCAACGGACGCCGCTGCGCGTCACATAGCCAACGGAGATGCGGTTTGGGTCTTTAACGTGCGAGGCCAATACCACTGCAAGGCCCATGTCACCACCCGCGCCCGCGCCGGTGTGGTGAATGGTCTGGGTATATGGTGGCGAAAAATGGGCCTAGATGGAACCAATGTCAATGAATTGACGAGCCAAAACCTCTGCGACATGGGGAATGCCCCCACGTTTTACGACTGCGCCGTCGAGGTGCAACTGACTAGGCCTTCGTAGGCCTAAAAAAGCCCGCAACAATTAGCGCACGACAGCTTTAGGTTTAGCAAAATTAAGCAACCGAGTGGCGATCAGGGTTTCAGCCAAAAAACAGACCAGGGCCAGCAAGAAACACAGCACGCCGGTCAAGAAGCCCCCGATCGAGATGCGCAAACCTTGAAAGTCCAGGGTCTCACCCAGAAACAAAACAATAATCGTCACGCCAATGCACACGGCGCACAATGTCAACAAGGCGATGCTTCCGTTGGCTAGCAGCCCTCGCAGGCGGAGCTCCGCAAGCTCCCGGTATGCCGCTGCGTGGTCATCTGAGGAATGGGTGCCGTTTACACGCTGCTCCACGTGGCGGGCACGGTCAATGATACGGGCCAAGCGACCAGAAACCACACCAATCATTCCCGAGACGGCTGTGAGCAAAAATACAGGCGCTACAGACAGTTGAATACCATGTGACACGGTGTCGGGATCAATTGGGAAAATCATCGAGGAACCTTAAACGCAAAGCAAAACGCCAACAATTAAGTTGGCGTTCTGCTAACAGCGAATACCGCTGTTTGTTGGTTGCGCGAGAAGGATTTGAACCTTCGACCTTTGGGTTATGAGCCCAACGAGCTACCAGGCTGCTCCATCGCGCGGTATCTTTCCATTGTAACCGTTTAAACCGACTCTACCGCCTCAACAGCAGCAATTTCTGTTCGCTCTACCAATTCAACCAGAGCCATGGGCGCGTTGTCACCAACACGAAAACCCATTTTCAAAATGCGCGTGTATCCACCAGGACGCGCCTTGAAGCGAGGTCCCAACACATCAAACAATTTGCTCACACTGTCACGATCACGCAGGCGGTCAAAGGCCAGACGGCGATTTGCCAAGGTGGCCTCTTTGGCCAAAGTTATCATGGGCTCGACGACGCGGCGCAGCTCCTTCGCTTTAGGAACAGTTGTCTTTATGGCTTCATGTTGAATCAAGGAATTCATCATGTTGCGAAGCATCGCCAAACGATGCGAGCTTGTTCGGTTTAGTTTACGAAGACCGTGTCCATGGCGCATGATAAATTTCCTTTAATAATTAACGGGCAGCCGTACAAGGTACTGCCCTGGGCGCAGAGCCCAGAGGGCCCACTAAATGGCGATTAACGCTTGTCCAGCGTCGCTGGCGGCCAGCTCTCCAGCTTCATTCCCAGGGTCAGGCCACGAGAGGCCAGGACCTCCTTTATCTCATTGAGAGACTTGCGACCCAGGTTCGGAGTTTTCAGGAGTTCGTTTTCGGTACGCTGAATCAAATCGCCGATGTAATAGATATTTTCGGCCTTCAAGCAATTAGCCGACCGAACGGTCAATTCCAATTCGTCCACAGGGCGCAGCAAAATCGGGTCAAATTTGGCCTCACGGCCAACAGCCGGACCTCCAAAACCGGGCAGTTCATTGCCCTCCAATTGCGCAAATA
>CAMDKE010000205.1 GCA_945901215.1 Comamonas sp. lk | reverse complement strand
ACTGCTGCGCCTGCGGCAGCCACGCCCGCAGCCACCCCCGCCACGGCGGAACTCACATGGGCCACCTTTGGCCCGGCCACCGCAACCACTGCACAGGGCGGCTATATCAACACCTTTAGCTACTCTGAAAAGCCAGGCGACGTGGCCATGGACGCACTGGCCATCAACGGCGACATGGTGCAGGTGCGTGGCAACTTTGTGGCCAAGGGCGGTAGCGCCTGGGCCGGTTTGGGCGTAAGTATCGAAGCGGGCAATAACCAACCTATGGACGCCTCGGGCTACAAGTCCCTACGCATTCGCCTTGCCGCACCCAACGGCGGCAAACTGCGCCTGCGCTTGAACGGCACCGACATCAAGGTGCGCGACAGCGGCTGCTTCCCCAGCTTTACCCAAGCGGTCACCGCAAAAGACACGGTGTATGAAATCCCGTTCTCGCGCTTCGCGCCCGAGGCCTATTGCGGTGCCAATGGCGCCACGGTTGCCAAAACCTTGCCGCGCTTTGCCATGGTTGAAGTGGCCGACACCAGCGACCCGGTGAAAGCCCGCGCCTCCAACTTCAGCATCGGCGCCATCAGCCTGCTGCCCTGATGGGCCTGGCTCTCCCAACGCTGGCGCGTTCAACCTGAAGTAACTTCCATACCGGAGGGCGCCGCGCGCCTTCCTGAAAGTTGACGTGAATGAGCTTTCATGGTCGGGATGTTGCGCACCTCCATGAAAGTTAGGGCGATCTTCAGAGTCGCAGCACCACCCCAAACCTTGAGGAACCTGACCGTGAAAAGCAATCACACCCCATCACAACCCTGCGAACCGTCCACCCAACAGGCACTCGCGGGACCACTGCGTTTGGCCATCCGTCGCTCCCTGCTGTTGGCGGCGATGATGGCTTGCGGCGCCACCGCACCGGCAGTGGCGCAAACCAAGGCTGCGCCAATGACTTGGGCGACGTTTGGAAACCCGGTAAGCACCTTGCAAGGCGGCAGCATCAACGGTTTTTCTTACTCCGAAAAGCCCGGTGACGTCATAGCCTCCCCCATGAGCGTGGTTGCGGGCATGCTTTTTGTACGGGGAAGCTTTGTCGCTAAAAATGCCAGTGCCTGGTCGGGTCTGGGAGTGAGCGTGGAGCATGGCACCAACAAGGCGATAGACGTCAGCAACTACAAGACCCTCAGTATTCGCCTGTCAGCGCTTTACAGCTCCAAACTGCGCCTGCGCTTGAATGGGACCGACGACAAGACGAAAAACAATGGCTGCTACCCCATCTTTGTGCAGTACGTCACGCCCGAAGAGCGCAGCTACGAAATTCCACTGAGCAAGTTTGCGTCGGACAGCTATTGCGGCGCCAATGCGGTTGACGTTGCAAAAACGCTGCAGCACCTCTCGGCCATTGAGGTCGCAGACACCAGCGACCCGGTTCGCGCCCGCAACTCGCAGTTCACGGTTGCATACATCACCCTTTTGCCCTAAGCCTTATGTACCCTACTTACCCCACCCGCATGCATGGCTCAGGCCTTTTGGCCGCTGCATGTATCGTCCTGTGCTGTAACAGCCAAGCCCAAACCGGTGCAGCGTCCGCGCTGCAAAAAAACAGTTTGATCCAAAACGCGAGTTTCGAAGGCACGTCCAGCCTGCCCTGGGTGAGCGAGATATCGTCCCCCGCAGTGGGCCAGTCGGGCATAAAAGCCGGCGCTTTGTGCACCACGGTCAGCAACGTCGGCATCAACCCCTGGGACGTACAGGTGCGCCAACGCCAGCTCGGGCTGCAAGTGGACCACACCTACACCGTGAGCTTCAAAATTTGGTCGGATCGCCCGTCCACGGTACGCGCCAAAGTGGGCATGGCCGGGCCACCCCACACCGAGTATTGGGCGCAAAACCTGCCCATCTCTAGCGAGCCGCAGCAGGTCAAAGCGCAGTTTGTGATGAAAGGCAGCGCTGATCCGGCTGCCGAGTTCGCGCTGCACATGGGTGGCGCGCTGGCCGGTACAGGCAAACCGCTCTCGGTATGCATTGACGATGTTTACCTGACCGACCCCCAATTCACCGCGCCACCACCGCCGGTGGTAGTGCCCACACCGGCCATCCGGCTCAACCAGGTGGGCTACTTTCCCCAGGGGCGCAAGCTCGCTGGCTATGTAAGCGCCTCCACCAAACCCCTGGCCTGGCAGCTCTTGCAAGGCAGCAAGGCAGTCGCCAGCGGCCAAACCGAGCCGCTGGGGCGGGACAAAGAGTCGGGCGACGCGGTGCACTTGGTCGATTTTTCGGGCTTTGGCACGCCGGGCGATGGCTATGTGTTGGCCGTTGGCAGTGATCAGTCCACGCCTTTTCGTATTGCCGCAGATCTGTACCAACAGCTCACGGTAGACGCCATGAACTTCTTCTACCAAAACCGAAGCGGCATCGCCATCACCCTGCCCTACGCGCGCCAGCCGCAGTGGCAGCGCCCGGCCGGGCACGCCACCAGCGACAAATCGGTGCCCTGCCACAAGACCGCAGGTTGCAACTACCGGCTTGATGTGACTGGGGGCTGGTACGACGCGGGCGACCATGGCAAGTACGTGGTCAACGGCGGCATCTCTGTCTGGACGCTGCTGAATTTGTACGAGCGCAACAAGGTGTTTGGCGACGCCGCCACCTTGGGCGACCGCAGCCTCACCATTCCCGAGAGCGGCAACGGCGTGTCGGACTTGCTCGACGAAGTGCGCTGGCAGCTGGAGTTTCTGCTCAAAATGCAAGCCCCGGCCGACACGGCGCAAGCTGGCATGGTGCACCTGAAGATCCACGATGAGTTTTGGACCGCCTTGGGCATTCGCCCGGACGAGGCCGAGACCAAGCAAAAGCGCTTTCTGCACCCCGTGTCCACCTCGGCCACGCTCAACCTAGCGGCCGTGGCCGCGCAGGCAGCGCGCCTGTGGCGCGGCATTGACGACGCGTTTGCCGCGCGTTGCCTCGCTGCCGCCGAGCGGGCCTGGGCTGCTGCCAAAAAGAACCCGGCTGTGCACGCCAAGGTGACCGACGGCAATGGCGGCGGCGCGTATGAGGATGACGACGTCAAGGACGAGTTTTTCTGGGCCGCAGCAGAGTTGTTCATCACCACCGGCCAGCCCAGTTACCGCGCCGACCTGCTGGCGTCGCGGTACTGGAACACCATGACCGCACAGGTGGACGGCGTGCCCAGCCCCATGAACTGGGCCAAAACCGATGCGATGGGCACCATATCCCTGGCGATAGTGCCGAACAACTTGAGCGCGCCAGAGCGCGAACAGCAGCGCAAAAAGGTGCTGGGCACGGCCGACAGCTACCTGGCCCTGGTGGGGCAGCAGGCCTACCGCTATCCGTTTAACGCGGGGCCGAGTGGCAAATACCCCTGGGGGTCCACCAGCTTTGTGGCCAATAACGCCATCATGTTGTCCATAGCCAACGACCTAGCGCCCAACGCCAAATATGTGGACGCCTCTGTGCTGAGCCTGGACTACCTGCTCGGGCGCAACGGCCTGGGGCAGTCCTATGTGAGTGGCTATGGCAGCAAACCCCTGCTCAACCCCCACCACCGCTTTTGGGCCAAACAAGCCAATAGCCGCTTCCCCAGCGTGCCGCCCGGCGTGCTCTCTGGTGGCCCTAACAGTTCGTTGCAAGACCCCTATGTCAAAGCCATGGGCATTGCAGGCTGCCCACCGCAAAAGTGCTACGCCGACCACGGCGAAGCCTGGAGCGTGAACGAAGTCGCCATCAACTGGAACGCGCCGCTGGTCTGGATCACCTCCTACCTAAATAGCCAGTACCAGCCGAAAAAAACACCCTAACCACTCTTCTACAAGGACACATCCAATGACAGCCAATTTGAACGGCAAACGCATAGTGCTTACCGGCGCCTCGCGCGGCGTAGGCTATGAGAGCACCAAGCTCTTTCTCAAAGCCGGTGCCCACGTCATCGGCACCGCGCGCGACGCGGACCGGCTGGCCAAGGCCGCCGAAGAATTCAAAACCCTGGGCGACTTCACCCCCGTCCTGGCCGACCTGGCCGACGCCAGCGCCCCGGCCACCATTGCCAGTGCAGTGGCCGCACAGTGGGATTCGCTCGACATCTTGGTCAACAACGCCGCCGTGCAGGTCTTTAAGAAAGACTGGTACGAAGAAGGCCTGGAGATGCTTAATGAGCAGTGGCGCATCAACGTGTTTGCCCAGCACGAGCTGATTTACCGCCTGGTGCCCTTGCTGAAAAAAGGGCGTGAGCCCCGCGTGATCAACCTCAGCTCGGGCGCCGGAACCCTGCAAGCGCTGCGCGAAACGCCCGACATGCCGACCTACCGCCTGACCAAGTACGCGCTCAACGGCATGTCTTTGCTATGGGCGGGCGAGTTGCGCGGCCAGGTGGCCGTGAACGCGCTAGACCCCGGCTGGCTGCGCACCGACTTGGGCGGCCCCAACGCGCCGGGCGAGCCCGCCGACGGCGCACGCCGCACCCTGGAAGTCTGCGCCCTGCCCTGGGAAGAAACCGGCAAGTTCTGGCACGGCACCCAACAAATTGATTATTAAGAACCGAGGATATTTGCGTGAACCGACCCGACTTTCAAACCCTGAGCAACGCCATTGGCGACGAGATTGCCCGCATGCTGCCCACGGTGCTGCAGGCGTCAGAAGACTGGTCTATTGGCCAGGGTAACTGCGTGCTGTGCGCCATGGACGACGAAGGCAACACCGCCATGCGCATCTACGGCGCCGACCCGGTACGCCAGCGCCAGGCCGCCCTGGTGGCCCACAAAAAAGCGCTGCAGGTATGGCGCACCGGCCACGCCACCGGCAGCTTTGAGGCACTGGTCTACACCGGCCAGCTCAACCCCGACGCCTCTGGCATTCCCCACCCCGAGTTCATCGGCTGGCAAGGCGGCGTGGAGGCTGAAACCACCACTGGTGAGCGCCTGGTGCTGGCCTTTAGTGGCCTGCGTGGCGAGCAAGATGTGGCGGTCTTGCGCACCGTGGGGGAGCAGTTGGGGGCTTATAGCTTGGTGGCTTAGCACCGGGGCAGGCCCGAGTTTTCACAGGGCCAATAGGTCTTTAAGGCGCTTATGCGAGGGTGGCCGTCAGCGGCAGCAAAGCCAAGCCCTGGTAATGGACAAAGCCCTTGTCAAACGACACCAAGCGCAGCCCCGCCGATTGCGCAAACGCTGCCAGATAGGCGTCCGTCCAATCTGCGCTGCGAAACGTGGGCGCGCTGCTGTGTTCCCGCAGCAGGGCATCAATGCCCAGGGGCTCTGCCGCAAAGCTGACCTCGG
>CAMDKE010000204.1 GCA_945901215.1 Comamonas sp. lk | reverse complement strand
AGGGCCTTGCGCCGCTCATGCAGGTACTTCATCTCCGGCGTGTCGTCAGCGGGCTTGTAAAAGGGAATTTCGGCAATCTGGCTGTCAGGCACCGGGATGTTGAAGCGGTCGCGGAAGGCTTTGATGTCTTCATCGGTCAGCTTTTTGGTCTGGTGGACGTTGTTTTTGCCTTCGCCGCTCTTGCCCATGCCAAAGCCTTTGACGGTCTTGATCAGCAGCACCGTGGGCTGGCCCTTGTGGTTGACCGCGCTGTGGTACGCGGCGTAGACCTTTTTAGAGTCGTGGCCACCCCGGCGCAGTTCAAAAATCTCTTCGTCGCTCATGTGCGCCACCATGGCCAGGGTGCGCGGGTCTTTGCCGAAGAAGTGCTTGCGCACGTAGGCGCCGTCGTTGGCCTTCATGGCCTGGTAGTCGCCGTCCAGCGTATCCATCATCAGTTTGCGCAGGGCGCCATCTTTGTCGCGCGCCAGCAGCGGGTCCCAGCTGCTGCCCCACAAGAGCTTGATGACGTTCCAGCCCGCGCCGCGGAATTCGCCTTCAAGCTCTTGGACAATCTTGCCATTCCCACGCACCGGGCCGTCCAGGCGCTGCAAATTGCAGTTGATCACGAAGATCAGGTTGTCCAGGCCTTCGCGTGCGGCCAGGCCAATGGCGCCCAGCGACTCGACCTCGTCCATCTCGCCGTCACCGCAAAACACCCAGACCTTGCGGTTCTCGGTGTTGGCAATGCCGCGCGCGTGCAGGTACTTTAAAAAACGCGCCTGGTAAATCGCCATCAGCGGCCCCAGGCCCATGGAAACGGTGGGGAACTGCCAAAACTCTGGCATCAGCTTGGGGTGGGGATAGCTGGACAGTCCTTTGCCATCGACTTCCTGGCGGAAGTTGAGCAACTGCTCTTCCGTCAGGCGGCCCTCAAGGTAGGCGCGGGCATAAACGCCGGGGGACACGTGGCCTTGTATATAGAGGCAGTCGCCGCCGTGCTCTTTGCCGGGCTCGGCGCTCTCGGCGTGCCAGAAGTGGTTAAAGCCGGCGCCAAACAGGCTGGCCAGCGATGCAAAGGAGCCAATGTGACCGCCCAGGTCGCCGCCATCCACGGGATGGTGCCGGTTGGCCTTGACGACCATGGCCATTGCGTTCCAGCGCATGTAGGCGCGCAGGCGTTCTTCAATCTCCAGGTTGCCAGGGGCGTGCTCTTGTTGCTCGGTCTCGATGGTGTTGACGTAACCGGTGGTCGCTGAGAACGGCATATCAATACTTTTTTGCCGGGCATGCTCGAGCAGTTGCTCCAGCAAGAAGTGGGCGCGCTCGGGGCCCTCGGATTCAATGACGGCGGACAGGGCATCCATCCATTCGCGGGTTTCTTGGCTATCAGAATCGGCGCCCAAGGGCATGCTGGGGCTTTGCGCTGCGTTCGTCATAGAGTGTCCTCGTGGCTCAGTTTTAGGGATGTTCGGGCTAGGTGAATTTTGTCACACTTTTCTTAGAATTTCAAATCATGCTTTTACTTTTCACATAATGAAATATTGTCACTGCGCTGCAGCATTTTTGCAAGCAGGGCATCTACACTCAGGCGCATGCCTATCCACGACATTCTTTCGCTCCCTGGACGGATCGAAACTTCAGCAGCAAAGCGGATGCAGCGGTGGTGGACCCGCCTGTCGCCGCACCGGCAAGACTGGGTGGCTATGCTCGCACCACTGGCCGCAGTTGGTTTGTTCATGGCGGCCATTGTGGCGGCCTTGGCTTATTTGCAGGTTGAAGAAATTGACCGCGAGCAAGAAGCAGTGCAGCGTGATGTGGAGTACACGCAGCAGCAGCTGCGGCTGCGGCTGCTGGAGCGCCAGGAGCAGCTCTCGCGCCTGAGCCGTGAAATTTCCAACCGCGAAGTCGACGGCAGCGGTTTTCACAACCGCATCGCGACCATGCTGGACCAATACCCCGAGCTCCAGGGCGCGGCCTGGCTCGACGAAAACCGCCGCATCCGCGGCAGCGCCGGGTCCACCGCCAGCTGGATATTTCAGGACCGCGTCTTCGGTGTGGTTACGCTTCGCGCCGAGGGCGAAGTGGCATTGCGCCATGCCCGGGAACAGCGCCAAAGCGTCTACCTCCAAAGAGTAAAAAGCGGCGACTACGCACCGCTGCTGCAGGTCTTTATTCCCCTATCGGACCACGGCAAGTTTTCCGGCGTGGTCCTGGCCGAATTCAGCGTCGATGGTTTGTACCGCTACGGCGTTCCAACCGAAGTGTCCGCGCGCTATGCGGTGTCCCTGCAAGACGCCAAGGGCGCGGTTCTGGCCGGTGTGGCATTGCCAACCAAACGCACCGTCGGGCAGTTGTTGCCCTGGACCCGCGTACCGAACAGTTACGCCATGCCTGTCTCGCCCGTGGGCAGCGATCTGGTGGTTCGGGCACAAGCCTACCGTGCGGCATTGGGTGTGATCGGCAGCGGCCTCTTTTGGCTGGTGAGCGTACTCAGTCTGCTGACAACCTGGATGTTGATTGCCAACTGGCGCCACTCGCGCAAACGGCTGCAAGCCCAGCAGGCCTTGTTGTCCGAAACCAACTTTCGCCGCGCCATGGAAAACTCCATGCTCACCGGCATGCGCGCCATGGACCTGCAAGGGCGCATTACCTATGTCAATGCAGCGTTTTGCATGATGACGGGTTGGAGCGAAGTCGAACTTGTAGGGCGCACCGCCCCCTTCCCCTACTGGCCCGAAAACGACCGCGAACAGCTGATGGCCTTGCTAGACCAGGAGCTGGCTGGCAAAACCAAACAAGGCGGCATACAGGTTCGGGTTAAGCGGCGCGACGGCGGCGTGTTTGACGCACGTTTGTACGTCTCACCCCTGATCGACGCAGTCGGCGCACAAACCGGATGGGTCGCCTCGATGACCGATATCACCGAGCCCAACCGGGTGCGTGAGCAGCTATCGGCTTCGCATCTGCGCTTCACCACGGTGCTTGAAGCCTTAGACGCGTCCATATCGGTGGCCCCACTTGGCAGTGATGAACTGGTGTTTGCCAACAAGTTGTACCGCCAGTGGTTCGGCACCCAAGCCGGCGGGCATTTGCAACTGGTGGCCGAAGCCGGCGTGCCCGCAACAAAAACCCAGCACGATAGCGGCGATGATGTCGACCTGTTCGCAGGTTTCCCCTTGGGTGACTTGCCCGAGACCGACGCGGAAAGCGCTGAAATTTTTATCGCCGCTTTGGGCAAGTGGCTCGAGGTGCGCACGCGCTACCTGGGCTGGGTGGACGGGCGCCTGGCGCAAATGGTGATTGCAACTGACATCACATCCCGGCGCATGGCCGAGGAACAAGCCGCAACGCAGGCTGAAAAAGCACAAACGGCCAGCCGCATGATCACCATGGGCGAGATGGCGTCCAGCGTGGCCCACGAACTCAACCAACCGCTGACTGCCATCAACAACTACTGCAACGGCATGGTCTCACGCATCAAAGACCAGCAAATTTCACAAGACGAACTCCTGGGGGCGCTGGAAAAAACCGCCCGCCAGGCGCAACGTGCCGGCCAAATCATCCATCGCATCCGCAATTTTGTTAAACGCAGCGAACCCAACCGCACCGTGTGCGAGGTAGACCCCATGCTAGGCACCGCACTCGAACTGTCAGAAATTGAATTGCGGCGCTTTAACGTACGCCTAAACCGCCACATAGAAAACGACCTACCGACCTTGCTGGTGGACCGCATCTTAATAGAGCAGGTCTTGGTCAACCTGCTGCGCAATGCAGCTGAATCGATTGACACGGCTCAACGCGCCGCACCGGAACGCGCGGTGGAATTGAGCGTGGGTCCGACGCTGTTTCAAGGCAAGCGCGGCATTGAATTCTCGGTCCAGGACAGCGGCAACGGAATCGCACCCGATGTCATGCCGCGCTTGTACGAAGCCTTTTACTCGACCAAGGCAGAGGGCATGGGCATTGGCCTGAGCCTATGCCGCTCCATCGTCGAGTCGCACCGGGGCAGGATGATGGTGGAGAACCTTTACAATGAAGGGCAAGTAACGGGGTGCAGGTTTTCGTTCTGGATCCCCCTGAGCTAGGTCGGCGCCTCTAAGGCGCGCACGCTGCACGCAACACCCCCAACACGCAGGATGCACCCATGAGCTTGATCCCCAAAAAAGGCACTGTGTACGTCGTCGATGACGACGAAGCGGTACGTGACTCTTTGCAATGGCTGCTTGAAGGCAAGGGCTACCGCGTGCGCTGCTTTGATTCCGCCGAATCCTTTCTCAGCCGCTACGACGCGCGCGAAGTAGCCTGCCTGATTGTGGATATCCGCATGGGCGGCATGACCGGACTGGAGCTGCAAGCGCGCCTGATCGACATCCGCTCACCCCTGCCCATTGTGTTCATTACCGGCCACGGCGACGTCCCAATGGCCGTGGACACCATGAAAAAAGGCGCCATGGACTTCATCCAAAAACCCTTTAATGAAGCCGAATTGGTGCCCCTAGTCGAGCAAATGCTTGACCACGCCAAAGACGCGTTTGCCGGATCACAACTCGCCGCCAGCCGCGAGACGCTGCTGTCCAAGCTGACCTTGCGCGAATCCCAGGTCTTGGAACGCATCGTCGCGGGCCGTTTGAACAAGCAAATTGCGGACGATCTGGGCATCAGCATCAAAACCGTGGAGGCGCATCGCGCCAACATCATGGAAAAGCTCAGCGCCAACACGGTGGCCGATTTGCTCAAAATCGCGCTAGGCCAAACCGGCGCCAAATCCTGATACCGGCGCCCCGGCGCCTTGGCGCTTGAATGGCCCATTTTTCTCGCTCCTAACGCTATGAACCACTCCAACTCCTCCCCCGCATCAACAGCCACCAACATCGACGGAATCGCACTTTCGGCCACATTGCGCCACGACGTCACGCGCCGCACCCTGGCGCTCAAAGCGCGAGGCATCACTCCCGGCCTGGCAGTGGTGCTGGTGGGCGACAACCCGGCGTCACAGGTCTATGTGCGCAACAAGGTCAAAGCCTGTGCCGACTCAGGCCTGCATTCTGTGCTTGAGCGCTACGACGCCGACATGACCGAAGCAGCACTGCTGGAGCGCATTGACGCGCTCAACCGCGACCCCAGCATCCACGGCATCTTGGTACAGCTGCCCGTGCCGGCCCATATTGACGCCAACAAGGTGATCGAAGCCATTTCCCCGGCCAAAGACGTTGACGGCTTCCACATTGCAAGCGCAGGGGCCCTGATGGTGGGCCAACCCGGTTTTTGGCCTTGCACGCCCTACGGCTGCATGAAGATGCT
>CAMDKE010000203.1 GCA_945901215.1 Comamonas sp. lk | reverse complement strand
CGATTTGCGCGCGGTACAGCTGCTCTTGGGCCACGCGGACATCTCCACCACTACGATTTACACCCACGTCGCGCGCGAGCGCCTGGCGCAGTTGCATGCGGCGCACCATCCGAGGGGCTAGGCCACAAAGCAGTGGCCCGTCGCGCTTTAGCCGAGTTCTCCCACTCTCTCCCCCAACCCCTCTCTCGCCCAGCGGGCGAGAGAGGGGGGCCAACTGCCACATTTGATTTCGTCGCGTCGGCTAGCCTTCTACTGGCGGCACACCCCAAAGCCCATTTATGCGAAAAATACTTCGCTCGCCAACTTTCCAAAGCAGTGGCCAGTGGTGCCCTAGCCGAAGCAAAGAAACCAAATGTGGCTGTTCGCTCCCCCTTTCCACCCCGCCGGGGTGGAAAGGGGGCCGGGGGGATAGGGGGGGAAGAAAAACCTAACTCGAAAGTTCCCGACGCCCGGTAGGCAGCCGCCACAGACCGGTAGAAAGCGTAGTGCCCAGCACAATAACCAACCCACACACCAACATCCAAGGCGTGACCGCCTCGCCCAGCAGTACCACGCCGTAGACGATGGCAAACACCGGAATGGCAAACGTCACCGACAGCGCCTTGGCCGGGCCTGCGCGCTCAATCAGCCGGAAAAACAGGATGTAGGCCAGACCGGTGCACAGCACACCCAGCGCCAGCACCGCCAGCCAGGCCTGCGGCGCCACGGCCTGCTCGGGCCAAAACCACCAAGTCAAAGGCAGCAGCGCCAATGCTGCGCCCATCTGGCTGCCAGTCGCCGACACCAGCGAAGGCAGCCCCGCCATGTAGCGCTTGGTAAAACTGGCCGACACGCCGTAACACAGACACGCAAACAGACAGGCCAGCACGCTCCAGCCGCTGGACAGGCCTGAGGCGTCTGGCCGAAAACTCGCCTTGTCCCAGGCCAGCATGCCCACGCCGATAAAGCCAATAGCCAGGCCAAGGACGCGCGAACCCGTGGGCCGGTCTTTCAGCCAGACCCAGGCCACGGCTGCGCCAAACAGCGGCACGGTGGCATTGATCAGTGAGGACAGACCGATGGTGATCGACTGCAGCGCATAGGTGAAGCACACAAAAGGAATGGCCGAATTGGTCAGGCCCACCAAAAATACCAGCTTCCAGTGCTGGCGCAAACTCGCCGCGTGGCCGCGCAGCAGCAGGATGGGCAGCAAAAAAACGGCGGCAATTCCTACCCGCAAACCAGCCGTGGCCACCGGCCCAAAGGCCACGGTGCCAATACGCATGAACAAAAACGAGGCACCCCAAATGGCCGCCAGTGCAATAAATTCAACAATCCAGGTGGCAGGGCGGGGGGAGGCAGGGGTCACAAATTACTTTCGAGGTGCTCAAGGCGAAGCAGGGCCGTCTTGCGGTCCAACCCACCAGCATAGCCGGTCAGTGCGCCGTCTGCGCCCACCACGCGGTGGCAGGGCACGATGATGGAAATCGGGTTGCGCCCCACGGCGGCGCCCAGGGCGCGCACCGCCATCGGTTTGCCAATGCGCTGGGCCAGTTCGCCGTAAGCGGTGGTGGCGCCGGACGCGATTTGCAATAAGCCTCGCCACACCGTCTGCTGAAAGTCACTGCCAGCGCTCAAGTCCAGCGGCAGCTCGAACACGCGGCGCTGACCGGCAAAGTATTCGGCCAGTTGGGCCTGGGCTTGCAGCAGCACCGGGTGCGCAGCGTCTTTCGGCCAGGCTTGCGGGTCGGGCTGGTGCTTTTGGCCGTCGAACCAGACGCCGCACAGGCCCTGGGCGCTTGCGGCCAGGGTCATGGGGCCTAGGGGGCTGTGGAATGCGGCGCGAGCGGGTGGGTGCGAAAAAGGTTTCATGGCATGGGTGCTCCGGGTTATGTCTGCGGTAGCCGCAGGTAAATCATACGCAGCCCCGGGCTTTTAAAAATAGGATTTGCAGAGGTATCATGCAACCATCTCAGAAACCATTTGAGTAGCGAAGGAGCAAGCATGCCATCCAACAAGCAAGCGACCAACAAGCTGACGCGCCACCGCGAGCGCATGCGGGCCGCAGGCCTGCGGCCCGTCCAGTTTTGGGTGCCCGACACCCGCGCGCCCGAGTTCGTGGCGCAATTGCGCCTGCAGTGCCTTACGTTAGCAAATGACCCCGCAGAAGTCGAGGTACTGGGCTTTACCGAACAGGCCGCCACCCACATTGATTCCTGGCAGTGATGCAGCGCGGCGATCTGGTGACGGTCTCGCTGCAGGGCGACTACGGCAAACCGCGTCCCGCCCTGGTCGTCCAGTCCGATCTGCTGGCAGATTTGGAGAGCGTGGTGATATGCCCGGTTACCAGCGAACTTCGCGATGCCGCCTTTCGCGTCACCATCGAACCCAGTCCGGCCAACGGTTTGCAAAAGCTGTCACAAGTCATGGTGGACAAAATCTCAACACTGCCACGCGCCAGAATCAGCGAGCCCTTTGGCCGACTGGACGACGAGCGCATGCGGGCAATAAGCCGCGCTTTGTTGTTGGTGGTGGGCGCCATCTAAATTATGGCCCCTAGAAAACCTGTATGGTCTACGCGCTGGCCCAAAGCGCCAGGCCGTTGGCTTCTTGCTCCACCTAAAATCCCCCGTTTTGACCTGTGTCGTCTGTCGCCGATTGTTTAAGAATTTAGAAAGCCCCACATGACCATTTCCTCCAGCATCTTCAAAGCCTACGACATCCGAGGCATCGTGCCGGCCACGGTGAACGAAGACGTCGCGTGCAAGCTGGGTCGCGCTTTTGGCACCGTGGCGCTGCGCCAGGGGCAAACCACGGTGGCGGTGGGGCGCGACGGGCGCCTGAGCGGCCCGGGGCTGGCCGACGCGCTGATGCGCGGCTTGCAAGAGGTGGGCGTGCAGGTGATTGACGTGGGCATGGTCACCACGCCGATGCTTTACTTCGCGGCCTGCACTTTGTGCAGCAGCGGTATTCAGGTCACCGGCAGCCACAACCCGCGCGACTACAACGGTTTCAAGATGGTGATGGGCGGCAAAGCCATTTACGGCGACGAAATCCAGGCCCTGCGCCAGATGATGGTGGACGAAACCTGGGCCCTGCAAAGCGGCGGCGCTTGCACCCCGGCCGACGTGCTGCCCGCGTACACCGCAAAAATCGTCGGTGATATCCGCTTGGCCCGCCCCCTGAAAATCGTGGTCGATTGCGGCAACGGCGTGGCCGGTGCCTCGGCCCCGGCGATTTTGCGCGCCATTGGCTGCGAAGTGACCGAGCTTTATAGCGAGGTGGACGGCAACTTCCCCAACCACCACCCAGACCCCAGCAAGCCCGAAAACCTGCGCGACCTGATTGCCGCGCTGCAGGCCAGCGACGCCGAACTCGGTCTGGCCTTTGACGGTGACGGCGACCGTTTGGGCATCGTCACCCGCGACGGCAGCAATATCTACCCCGACCGCCAGATGATGCTGTTTGCGCAAGACGTGCTTTCGCGCGTGCCCGGCGGCACCATTGTGTTTGACGTCAAATGTTCGCAGCGCTTGGCCCCGGCCATTGAAGCAGCAGGCGGCGTGCCGCTGATGTTCAAGACCGGCCACTCGCTGATCAAGGCCAAGATGCGCGAGCTCGATTCGCCCCTGGGCGGCGAGATGAGCGGCCATATCTTTTTTAAAGAGCGCTGGTTTGGCTTTGACGACGGCACCTATGCCGGCTGCCGCTTGTTAGAGATTGTGAGCAAGGTGGCGGACTCGAATGCACTCTTGCACGCCTTGCCCACCAGCTTTTCCACGCCCGAACTTAACGTGCCTTGCGCCGAGGGCGAACCGCACACGGTGGTGGCGCAGTTGGTGGCGCGCGCCGCCTTTGCGGCGCCGGCCGCCATCAACACCATTGACGGCTTGCGCGTGGATTGGCCCGACGGCTTTGGTCTGGTGCGCGCGTCCAACACCACGCCGGTGCTGGTGCTGCGCTTTGAGGGCCACACGGCCGAGGCCCTGGCGCGCATTGAGGCGGAAATGCTCGCACTCTTGCGCGCCGTCAAACCCGACGCGCATTTTGAGCAATCGGCGCACTAAGCACCGATGCGCGTCTTGATCGTCAAGCTCTCGTCCCTGGGCGACGTGGTGCAGACGATGCCGGTGGTGCACGACATCCGGCAGGCTTTTCCGCAAGCGCAGATTGACTGGGTGGTGGAAGAAGCCTTTGCGCCCCTGGTGCAAGAGGTCAGCGGCGTGCGCCGCGTGCTGCCGATTGCGCAGCGGCGCTGGCGCAAATCGTGGTTTGCCGCGCCCACCAAGTTAGAGCGCGCCGCCTTTGTCAAGCTGCTGCAAGCGCAGGCCTACGACGCGGTGATTGATTTTCAGGGCCTCATCAAATCGGCCCTGGTGGCGCGCAGCGCGCGGCTGGCGCCCGGCGGCTTTCGCGCTACCTACGCCAACGCCAGCGAGGCCTGCGCCTACGAGTGGCCGGTGCGCTGGCTGCTGGACCGCACACTGCCCATGCCAAAGCGCATCCATGCGGTGGCGCGCTACCGCCTGCTGGCGGCGCTGGCCCTGGGTTATGCGGCTGAAGGCGCCAATATCTATCCTCTGGTGCCCCTGCCGCTGGGTGTGCCTTTGAGCGAGCGCTATGGCGTGGTGCTGGCGCATGGCACCACCCGCGCCGATAACGAATGGCCCGAGGCGCAATGGATCGCCCTGGGCCGCCAACTCATCAATCAAGGCCACACGGTGGAGCTGCCCCAGGCGGGCGCCACCGAGCTGGCCCGCGTGCAGCGCATCGCCCAGGCGCTGGGCCCGCAGGCCCGGGTCTGGCCCGCGCTGTCGCTGGCGCCGGTGGCGCAGCGCATGGCGGCTTGTAGCGGGGTGATTGGAGTGGATTCCGGCCTGAGCCATTTGGCGGTGGCGCTGGACGCGCCGCATGTGCAGATTTTTAGCCAGCCGCGTGCCTGGCGCGCCGGGCCGGTGGGCTGCGCTTATCAGGTGGCGCTGGGCGGTCAGGCCGCTCCTGGCGTGGCCGAGGTCTGGGCGGCTTGGCTGGCGGTAGGAGTGGCGTATGCGAGTGCGCACCCTGGCACGCGCCCCGACGCACCCACGGGCCTTGCTTCAAATTTGCAAGAGGGCGCTGATGCCAACACGCCAGCGGCGGCGGTGTCGAACGGCCCGACGGCTGCGGCCCCTCAGCCCGTGCCCGCCACAAACACAAGGCCGCGCGCGTGAAACCGGGCGCCGGTCCGACCGCTTACTCGGCCAGTGTCGTCTCAGGCGCAGCCCAGCCCGCCCGCTGGCGCGAGCGCTTTGCGCTGGGCTTGTACAGCGCCGTGTTGTGCTTGGCGCA
>CAMDKE010000202.1 GCA_945901215.1 Comamonas sp. lk | reverse complement strand
CAGCACCTGCGCGCTAAAGCTGGCCGCCACGCCAAACAGACCAATGCCAATGGCCACCGCCTGCAGCCAGTAGGTCACGGCAAAGCTACGGTCAAAAATCTGCAGCGTGCGCTGGCGAATCTCGCCCGCCGAGCCAAAATCCAGCAGGGCGCTGGCACGCGCCGCATCTGGCGCTGCGCCCGGCGCGTCACCTTCCTTGTCGCCCAAACTGTCGGCCAGTGCGCGCAGCTGCGTGGTGACCGCCGCTTCGTCTGCGCCGGGGCTTAACCACAGAGACAGGTCGTTGGTGCGGCGGTCGTCGCTCAATGTGCCAAAGTCTGCGCTGTCCATCACCACGGTGCCAAACTGGCGCGCATAGTCGCGCCACACACCGGCCACAAAAAAGCGGGTGCGCTGCGCTGCGTCAGGCCGCGCAAGGGCTCGCGGTGACGTCTCAATTTGCGCAGAAGTTCTTGGCACATCGCCGTTGCGCGCCAGGCTTTGCAACGCTGCGCCCAAGGGCTCAAAGTCTTGCCCCAGGCGCGCGCCATACAGGTCCACCATCGCCTCGCTCACATAAATGCCCGCGCGCCCCGGCGGCACCGGTAACCCATCGCCCACCAGCGGCAGGCCAGTGGTGTCCGCAGCCCCAGTCGCGCTGGCAGCGTCGCCCTGCGGCGCACGCAGCGGACGCACCAGCAGCGCCACAGCGGGCTTGGCTGGGTCCAAGGCCAGGGCGATGGTGCGCTGCTCCGTTACGCGCTCCACACCGGGCAATTGCGCGGCCGCTTGCACAAAGCGCGGGTCAAAAAACGCGGTCTCGCTGCTGCTGGCGCTGCCGGCCGTGCGCACATACAGCGCCGCAGGCAGCACGGTGTCGAGCCACTGCGTGACCGACTGGCGAAAGCTCGCCACCATCACCGTCAGCGCCACCGCCAAGCTCAGCGACGCCACCACGCCGCTTACCGCAATGGCTGCGCCGTGCGGCACGCGGCGCGCGCGCTCCACGGCCAGCAAGGGCAGGGGGCGGCGCGCCACCCAGGGTGCTACCAGCTTGAGCAGCAAAGACACCAGCCACGGCAAGGTGCCTATGCCGCCCAGCAGCAGCAGCGCTACGCTGACATAGGCCGCCAGGGGCACACCCGCCACCGGTGGCAGGGCGGCCAATGCAGCAGCAGCCAGCAGTAAACACAAGCCCCGGCGCGCGTGGCTGCCGCCGTCCATGCCGGCGCCCAGCCCTTTGAGTGTTTGTGCCGGCGGCAGGCGCGCCGCCATGCGCGCAGGCAAAAATGCGCCCAGCAGGGCTGCGGCCACACCCAAGGCGCCAAACGCCAGGGCCGCGCCCGTGCTCCATTGCAGCGCGGGTGTGTCGCCTGAAAAATACCCGCCGCCCAAGTCGCCCCCCAACACACGCAGCGCCGCTGCTGCCAGGCCGGTGCCCAGCGCCAAACCCAGCACGCTGCCCAGCAAGCCCAGCCCCAGCGCTTCCAGCAGCACCAGCGCCATGCGGTGGCTGCGCTGCAGGCCCAACACGTCGAGCAGGGCAAACTGCTGCGCGCGGCGCGTCACGCTCAGCGCCAGCACCGAAAACACCAAAAACCCCCCGGTAAACAAGGCCACCAGCGCCAGCACCGTCAGGTTGACCCGGTAGGCGCGCGACACATTGCCCATGCGCGAGAGCGCGTCGCCCGGCGCTTGCAGCACGGCGCCTGCGGGCCAGTCGGCCTGCGATATGAGGCTGCGGGCAAAGGCCTCGCGGTCGACGCCCGGGCGCAAGCGCAGGTCTACACGGCTGAGCTGCCCCTGCGCGCCAAAGGCGGCTTGTGCGGCGGCCACGTCCATCACCGCCAGCGGCGCGCCACTGGCCGCCACCGTGCCCGCCAGGCGCAAGCGCTGCCAGCGCATGCCGCGTTGCACGTCCAGCCGGTCGCTGCCGGGGCGCATGAGCGTTGCGCGCGCGCTGGCGTTCAAAAACACGGCGTCGGGGGCGAACACATCCAGGCGGTCGTCGCCCGCGCCGGGCAGGGGCAGCAGGTCGGGCGCTATTGCCGCAATTTGCAGGGCGTCGACGCCCAACACCCGCAAAGCCACTTTGCGTTCCACGCTTGGTGCATCGGTGCTGGCGCTAGGGGCGGCGGCTTGTGGTGGCGCGGCGCTTGCAGACCTGGGGGCGCTGGGTGCCAGCGCGTAGGTGTTGACTTCGAGTACCGGCGAGGTCCAGGCCACGTCCGGGTGGTGGTTCAGGCGCCCGTACAAGGCCTCTGAAATGCGCGCACCGCTGGTGTTGCCCAGTGTCAAATCCGCCTGGCCCGAGACGGAGCGCACCGCCCGCGCAAATTCGTCCAGCGCCGAGGCGTTGATCACATGCACCGCAAAAGCCAGCGCCACGCCCAGCATCACCGACACCACGGCGGCAGCGTTGCGCCAGGGGTGCTGTCGCAGCTCTTGCCAGGAGAAGCTGGTCAGCAGCGGCCAAAGAGGGGAGCGCGGTACACGTGTTGGAGGGAGTGCCGGGGGGTGCGCGGCGCTGGTCATTGCGCCGCCAGCAGAGCCACTGCCGCCAGGGGTGGCAGCACTTCCACGCCTTCGCGCAGCGGGTAGGCCTGGGCCACGGGTGCGATCACCAGCTTGCGCGCGGCGCCCAAGTCGGCGCTGGCCAGGCAAAAGCCCTTGGACACGCTGGGTGCCGACGAGCGTTTGATTTCAATCACCCAGGTCGCGCCATTGCGAAACTCCAGCACCAGGTCCACCTCGGCGCCGTGGCTGGTGCGGTAGTAGCTGGCCTGGGCCTGCGGCGCGGCGGCGATCAGCTGCTCGATCACAAAGCCCTCCCAGCTGCCCCCGGCCACCGGATGGCCCAGCACGGCGTCCAGATGCGGCAGGCCCAGCAGCGCATGCACCAGGCCGCTGTCGCGCACATACACCTTGGGCGCCCGCACCAGGCGCTTGCTGCTCGCGCCGCTCCAGGGCAGCAGGCGGCGCACCAGCATCAGGTCGCACAGCAAATCGACGTAGCGGCCCACGGTTTGCCCGCTCACGCCCAGTGCGCTGGCCAGGCGGGACAGGTCCAGCAGCTCGCCCTGGTTGTGCGCCAGCATGGTCCACAGGCGGCGCAAGGTGGTGCTGGGAATGCGCGGCCCCAGGGCGGGAATGTCTTTTTCCAGGTAGGTGGCAATAAATGCCTCGCGCCAGGCCATGCTGGCGCCGTCGTCTGCCGCCAGCCAGGCTAACGGAAAGCCGCCGCGCACCCATAAGCCGCTCACGTCTTGGGCGCCTGCCTCGCCGCTAAACACCTCTCGCGCTTGAAAGGGCGTCAGCTCCAGCGTTGCCACGCGCCCGGCGAGGCTTTCGCTGCTTTGTTGCAGCAGCACACCACTGGCCGAGCCCAACAGCAAAAACTGGCCGCTGGCCTCGCCCGCGCGGCGGCGTTGGTCAATCACGCCGCGCAGCACCGCAAACAGGCCGGGCATGCGCTGCACTTCGTCCAGGATCAGCAGTTGGTTTGGGTGAGCCATGAAGAAGCCTTCGGGGTCGTCTAGTTGACGCTGGGTGGAAGGCAGCTCCAGGTCCAGATATAGCGCGTTGCTGCGCGCGGCCTGTTCAGCAAAAGCGAGCGTCGTTTTGCCGCACTGGCGCGGGCCCAGCAGCACCACGGCGGGAAATTGCGACAACAGCGTATCTAAAGCGACGTGGGCTTGGCGGGTTTTCATCCGTGCATTTTATCCATAAAAAGTTAAAATTGCACGGTTAATTTACCGTTGGCGCGACGATCCATGGCGCGCAGGGATTCCCAGCAGCAGCGCTTAGCCGCTACACTGGAAACTTCACCGGGGGTGTCTGGCGCCAGCCAAACTGAGAAATACCCCACGAACCTGATCTGGGTCATGCCAGCGTAGGAAGCGTGATGGGGAAAATGCCTTGTGGTCTGGGGGCTTTTTTCGTTTCATGCATCCGTCCCGGATTGTTTTGAAACGTAAAGGAGCATCTCCATGAACCACGGCATTTTTTCTTTGTCTCGCCGCCGCGCCAGCGTGCTGCTGATAGTGTCCACCTTGGGAGTTGCAGCCGCGCCTGCAGCGGTTGCCGCAGGCGCCGCACCTGAATTGCGCCTGCTCACCCACAGCGCGTTTGCGTTGCCCAAGCCGCTCTTGGACCAGTTTCAAAAAGATGCAGGCGTCAAGCTGCGCATCACCAAGGCAGGCGATGCGGGTGAAATGCTCAACAAGCTCATCCTTACCCGCAAAGCGCCCATTGCCGACGTCGTATTTGGCATTGACAACACCCTGGCCGCCAAAGCGCTGGCCGCCGACGTACTGGACGTCTATAGCGGCGCCGCCGCCCAGCGCCCTAGCGCCGTGGCCTTGCCCGCACCCCTGGTGCCAGTGGACTATGGTTATGTGACGCTGAACTACGACAAAGCCTGGTTCAACAAACGCGCTGTCGCCTTGCCCAAAACGCTGGAAGACCTGGCCCAACCCGGTGCCGCCAAACTGCTGGTGGTGCAAAACCCGGCCACATCGAGCACCGGTTACGCCTTTTTGCTCGCCACCATTGGCGCCATGGGCGAAGAAAAAGCTTTTGACTGGTGGGCCCGCATGCGCAAGGGCGGCCTGAAAGTGGCCAAAGGCTGGAGCGAGTCTTACTACACCAACTTTTCTCACACCCCAGGCGGCGCCTACCCGCTGACCGTGAGCTACGCCAGCAGCCCGGCGGCCGAGGTGTTCTACAGCAAGACCAAACTCTCCGAGCCACCCACCGGTAGCCTGAGCGTGCCCGGAGCGGTGTTTCGCCAGGTTGAAGGTGTTGCTCTGGTAAAGGGCGGCAAGGCGCGCGCTGCAGCGGAAAAGTTCATCGAGTTCATGCGCTCGCCCGACGTGCAAAAGCAAATGCAAACCGAGATGTGGATGTACCCGGTTGATGCGGATGTGGCCCGCGCCGAGGTGATGCAGTTCGCCCCCGAGCCCGCCATTTTCGACACCCCAAGCGACCAGGATATCGCCGACAAGGGCGCTGCCTGGGTGGCGCGTTGGACCAAGGTGGTGCTGAAGTAAGCGCCCGAGGGTTGCGCCCGGCACGGCCAGTCATTTCCCGTAAGCTGGCCGTGCCCTGCGCCCACTGAACTCCAAGCACTGTGCCAAACGCCTCACGCCTCGCTTTTTCTCGCTCGCAGCACTGGCTGGCCTTGGCGCCGCTGGCATTTTTGCTAGTGATGCTCGTGGCGCCCGTGCTCCGGTTGATGGGCGAAGCGCTCTCTGGCGACTCCGGGTCGGCGCTGGGTACGGCATCGGATGGCTTGGGTGGCAGCGTCTGGTTGCAGCCCTGGCTGGACC
>CAMDKE010000201.1 GCA_945901215.1 Comamonas sp. lk | reverse complement strand
GACCCTGATTTCCGTATCACTGAGCGCGCCGATCCAACCACCCATCTGCGTATTGGGGCGACCGGTTTTGATGGTGTTGAACATGAACTCGTCACTGTTGGCTCCACCGGGGCCCCAGGCACCCCGTAACAGCTGCGGCGCCTTGCCGCCCTTGCCACGGGAGTTATGGCACAGCTGGCAGTTGCGCCCGAACAGTTCTTCGCCCTGACTGTCGATGGCCGGAGCAACAGTAGACGCGGGCATTGCGGCAGGTTCGGTGGCTTGGGCAAGGCAAAGACCCGATAGGCTGCATGCTAGCAAGGCGCCGGCAAGCCGCCGCAGAGGTTCAATGGAGTTGAACATAATCTGAACGCGAGAAGCAGGGTTTAGGGCCGCACAACGCTGGGTAGGCCGTACCGCCCCACGATCTTTTGGATGCGGCCATCATCTCGCAAGGTTTGAATTGCGGTCGTAATGTCTTTTGCCAGCTCCTTGTCGGCGACGCGCGTCGCCACAGTCAAGTCGGCGTAAAGGTCCGCGTATCTGTCGGCGGCGTCCACGGGCACGTTCGCTGGCACCAAGTCCTTGCCAGCGTCACCAGCTAAAGCCGACGACCAGACCAGCGCCAGATCAACCTCCGCAGCCCTCAGTGCCTCAATCAACGCGGCACTGTTCGGGTAGGGCACGCGGGCAAACTGTTTGCGGAAGAGGAAAAGGTCGGCCGGCGTGGCAGTGACGGCACCCACCCTGCGCGCCCCTTGCAGCGCAGCGGCGTTCGGTACCGGTTTACCCGGTGCGGCGACAAGCACATAGCCCAGAGTGAGGTAAGGGCTGGAAGTGACCAGTTTGCGCTCGGCCATGTCCTTCGCTAAGTCGGGATCCTGCGGAATGCCCATGTAGGCGTCACATTTCTTGGCGACCAGCGTCTGCTGCAGCGCCCGCCCGATCCCGCCTCGCTTGGGGACGGTTACCCACACCAGTTTCAGTGGACGACCAAGCTGGGAGCCGAGCTCTTGTGCTACCTCGACATCAATGCCGCGCTCGGGTCGGGCCTCTGTGGAGAACGGCACGTTTTCGCCATTTAGGCAAACATTGAGGTAGTTCGGCGCATCGGGCTCTGCAGCATAAAGCTCCAAGCCAAACACCAACAGCAGCGCAGACAGCGCTATCTTTTTGAGGAGTTTCATAGGTCTTGAGGCGAAGCGGTGCAGGGCCTACGCCTTGCACCGCTTCGGATTCAGTCCATCAATCCGAAAGACCAAACACCATCAAGCCGCCACCCCGGTTGTTCCGCTTGAACAACTCGTCGTAGATCAGCGGCAACAAGCTACCCCCGCCGGGCCCGTAGACAATCGCCACGTACTGCTTGCCGTCGGCCGTGAAGGTCGTCGGGTTACCATGGATTCCGGTACCGACATTGAAGCGCCATAGTTCCTCACCGGTGTCGTCTTTGAGTGCGCTGAACCACCCTTCGGCATCGCCGGAGAACACCAGCTTACCGGCGGTAGCCAGTAGCCCACTGGTGGCTGGCGTGCTCTGCGGCCGGGTCCAGACCTGCTCTCCGGTAGTGGCGTTGAAGGCTTTTACACCGCCGGTGTAAGGATTTGCCTTCAGGACACGCGACGAAAGAAACCACTCACCGCTCTTCCACTCGGTCTTCTTGGCCTGGATGTCCATTGAGCTATCGATGAATGGGATGTAGACCAGCTTGGTCCGTAGGCTGTAGGCTGCAGGGTGCCATTCCTTGCCGCCGTCAAGAATCGGCGCGATGTCGGTCACGATCTTGTCGTAGCGTGGTACCTTGTCGGGGTTGACGATCGGGCGACAGTTCTCGCCGAAACCGGTCACCCAGTTGACGCGGGCGATCGGAACGACCCAGTTGCATTTGCCGTTGGTGCGATCAATTGAATACAGGTGACCATTGCGGTCGGCGTGTACCCATACCTTGCGGCCCTTCTCATCATCGACCAGGATGGTTTCGTTATTGCCGTCATAGTCCCAGGCGTCGTTTGGCGTGTACTGAAAGTGGAACTTGATCTTGCCGGTGTTAGCGTCAAGCGCAAGCGTCGAGTTGCTGTACAGGTTGTCGCCCTTGCGCACGCTTGGATCCATGTCAGGCGTTGGGTTGCCCACGCCCCAGAGCACGGTGTCCGTCTTCGGGTCGTAGGTGCCGGTCAACCACGCTGAAGCGCCACCGGTCTTCCACGAGTCGTTCGCCCAGGTCTTGGCCTGTGGATGGTCTGCACTGGTAGGTCGCGTCTTGGTCTCCCAAATCACGTCGCCGGTGGAAGGGTCCATCGCAGTGATGCGCCCGACGTTGCCACCAACGTCACCACCGGAGTTGCCGACGATGACCATGCCCTTGGCAACCAGTGGCATGGATGTATAGATTTCGCCCGTTTTGTAGTCGCCCATCTTCTTTTCCCAGACTACCGCGCCGGTCGAACTGTTGAGCGCGACGACATGGGTGTCGAGGGTAGCCATGTAGACCATGTCTTTGTAGATTGCAACGCCGCGGTTCACCGCATCGCAGCACAGCTTGGGGCCGAGGTCTCCCGGAAGTGAGCGTTCGTACTTCCACAGCATCTTGCCGGTGACGCCGTCCAGCGCGAACACCTTGTTCTGGCTTGCCGTGACGAAAATGCGACCGTTGATCACCGTGGTCTGGCTGTCCTGCGCCTCGTTGACGCCGAACGAAAGGTTCCACTTGGGTACCAGCTTCTTGACGTTCTCGGTGGTGATCTGCGTAAGGACGCTGTAACGGGTGTTCTGGTAGTCCTTGCCATAGTGGAGCCAGTTGTTAGCATCCTTGTCGGCGTGCAAGAGCATGTCGTCCATAACGTAGTTCGGTCGCCACTTAAAGGTGTTCTCGAGAACGTTGACGCCCAGTGGCGGCTCTGGGTCTTCGGCACGGCATATCGAGGTGAGCATCAAACCTAAGCCAATACAGGCCACAGCTGAGCGCAGCCCCAGGGCGGCGCGGAGGTGAATTGCACTCATGAGGTTACTCCTTCTATCAATGCCGACGCCGTTTTGGCCGCACGGACAACCAGTGCCTCGGATTGCTGAGGAAAGCTTCGGCGCGAACCGTGGGCTTTGAGTCGCTCTTGCGTGTGTTCTCTTTGGTTCATAAATGTCTCCTGTGTAAGTAAACTGACCGTATTGAGGGTGCTAAGAACGACCAAAGGCCGTCCATCCAAGGGCTATAAACAAGAACCGTTTCATGCAAAACTTTTGCTTGTGCATTTCTAAGACCTTGATTTGTATCAAGGAAAGTTCTCGGTCTCTGATATAGACGGGTACTGTCACATCTGAGACAGTGTTCATGTTACGGGCATTGGTGTGACATTGTTTCGGGGTAAACCCGTGCTTTTGGCCCTGCAATTCCGAGGCACTAACATCGCCCCCATGACCGCTACCACACCCTCGCTGCCCACCGACCCCGGCCAAATAGTCACCTGGCAGCAAGATGCCGGTGTGATCGGGCTGGTCAGTTTGGCGCATGCGAGTTCGCATTTCGGTCAATTGATCCTGCCCCTGCTGTTTCCTGTATTCATCCATGAATTTGGGCTGAACTACTCGGAGCTGGGCTTGCTCATGACGGTGTTTTTTGTCATCTCTGGCCTGGGCCAGGCTTTCTCCGGCTTTGTCGTCGATCGCATAGGGGCTAGGCCGCTGTTGTTTGGCTCGATGGCCTTGTTTGGTGTAGCTTGCTTGCTCGCTTCCTTTGCCACCGGCTACGGGACTTTGCTTTGTGTTGCCGCCTTGGCAGGGGCGGCCAACGCACCCTTTCACCCGGTGGGCTTTACCATCATGAACCAGCGGGTCTCGGCGCCGCGCCTGGGGTACGCCTACAGCGCACATGGTCTGACCGGCAACCTGGGGTGGGCCATAGCGCCGGTTTTTTTTGCGGGTCTGGGGGTCTTGCTGGGTTGGCGCCAAGCCTATTTGGCTGCGGCGGTATTGTTTTTGGTGGTGCTGCTGGTGCTCATCTGGCACCGCAGCCGCGTACATACGACGGTCTGGGTGCGCCACAGTGACCAACCTAAGGGCCATCACCTGGCCTTCATGCGGCTGCCGGTGGTGTGGTGGTGCTTTGCCTTCTTCTTCTTATCGACCATGACGCTGGCGGTGATTCAGAGCTTTGCTGTATCGATTTTGAAGGAGATGCACGGTATCAGCTTCGAAGCCGCCACCGTTACCATTACGGCTTATATGCTGTGCGGCGCATTGGGCATGTTCATTGGTGGCTATATTGCCGCTCGGGCGGCCAGCAGCGACCGTGTGGTGGCGATTGCCATGGCCTGCGGGGCGGCGCTGTTGGCCCTGTGCGGCACAGGCTGGTTGGGCGCTAACGCGACCATGGTCTTTCTGGCCAGCACCGGTTTCGCGATGGGAATCGGCAGCCCCTCGCGTGACATGATGATTAAAAAAGCCACGCCGCAGGGCGCTACGGGCCGCGTCTACGGACTGGTGTACTCGGGCTTGGACAGCGGGTTTGCGGTGTCGCCGCTGCTGTTTGGAGTCTTTATGGATCGAGGCTGGTATGCCGCCACCTTGGTGGGTGCTGCCTTGGCGCTTGGCTTGAGCGTCTTGGTAGCCCTGGGTGTGGGTCAGCGTACGGCGCCACGACACCAGCGCACCGTACCGCCGCCCAGGCTTTGAGAAAGGCGTTTACCCATGCCTGATGCATTAGCAGTCCGCACGGACTTCAAACTCCTGCACCCCCTTCGGGTGCGCTGGGCGGAGGTAGATTTGCAAAAAATTGTGTTCAATCCGCACTACCTGATGTACGTGGACACAGCAATTGCCGATTACTGGCGCGCCTTGGCGCTGCCCTATGAGCGCACGCTGGCCGCTTTGGGGGGCGAACTCTTTGTGCGCAAATCCACGTTGGAGTTTCATGCCTCGGCGGTCTACGACGACCGCTTGGACGTGGGCTTGCGCTGCGGCCGCATCGGGAACTCGTCGATTCAGTTTGTCAGCGGGATTTTTCGCGGCGACGCCCTGCTGGTGGGCGCCGAACTGATCTATGTGTTTGCCGATCCAATAGCCAAAGCAGCCTTGCCTGTACCCGCTGTGCTGCGCGCAACCCTGCTCGGGTTTGAGCAGGGTGCGCCGGTAGTAAGCACGGAAATTGGTAGCTGGTCCGCACTAAAGCACCCGGTGGCCGAACTCCGCGCAACCGACTCGGATGATGCGCAGGCGCTGCACTGCGTGCTGCGCAACGCCCTGGGCGAGCCGGTGGCAACGGCCCGGCTGCGTTCAGACGCCCGGTCCAAACGCGGGTCTGCGGCCGCGCTCGAAGCGGTGGACGGTGTCGCTGTGTGGGAACCCTTGCGCGGAGCCCGCTGGGGCCGCGCGGCCGCTTTCGCGCTCATCGAACACGCCAAAACAAGCCCAACAGAGGGCGCTTAAATATCCTGCGCCAAGGC
>CAMDKE010000200.1 GCA_945901215.1 Comamonas sp. lk | reverse complement strand
ATTTAAGAACGTCGGTTCCATCGGGTAGGCCGAGCGCCTTCACCACTGCCGCCATTGCCTGTGCCTCGTTCTGTCCAGTGGCGGCCATGAGGGCTGAGACCAATGTGGTCAACGGCGTTATGACTGTGGCGCCGGCAGGGGCCTTGAGGATGTTGCTGTACGTCAACCCGGTGGAAATATCGGTGCCACCCACGATGACAATCGGCGCCGTGCTGCCGAGCTGCTCTTTTAGGGTGAAGCTACCGTCCGAGCCGGTTTCGGTCTTGGGCTCACCCTCGTCCCATTTGTTATTGCCGTTAAGGTCTTGGAAAACGGTGGCGCCAGCAACATAGCCATTGACCACCGTGCCTGTGACCTCAGTCAGCTCAATGCCGCTGGGTTTGACCACTGGTTCTGAAGTGCTACCTCCACCACCTGCCGCTGCTAAAACCACGCCGCCCAGTAAGAACGGAAAGGCGCTTGATAAACCTGCCAGTCCAGACCCGAAGACGGCTTCAGAACCAACCGGCTCAACAGTGCTGCCAATAGGTGCTTGCGAGACACCCGCCTGCGTGCCTTCTGCCGCTACCGATGCGGGCGCAGCCTGGGCATATTGCACGGCGTCTTGTACGTAGTGCCCGATCAGTTCAAGTTCGGCGTCCAAGGCTTGCACATCAGCACGGAGCTCGGCGTCCACAGCCATATCTGCGCTAATTTGCTCAGCTGACGACGACTCGCCATCCACTTGCTGGATATCAGCCAGGGCGTCAACGATAGCGGAGTAATTAATGCCGGCTACGCTCTCTTGCGCATCGTGGCCAAAGAGCTGACGCACCTGGTCCAAGCCAGACTTGTCAGTGGGCGCTACGTCTAAGGGCGTATTCGCAATACTCGCCGCCTGGGCCTTTTGCACCAAAAACACTAGCATTGCCAGTGAAAAAGCGGATGTCGCCACATCACCCTGTTGCGCAGAAATACGACGGACATAGCGCTTTAGTGTGGCAACGATGCTTTGTGATTGAGGAGACATGGTGCGGAATCCAGATTCAAGGTGCATAAAAAATATTGAAATTAGTTTTAAAAAGTAAAAACCAACTTTTTTGTTTTAATTATTGATGATTGTTGCCATTTACGGTAGTAGTGTACAGCCCCGCTTCTTGCTTTGTTTGCGATTCGTTTTTTTTTGATGTGCATGCCAAGCGCGGGCGGCTATTGATGTACGGCGTGCAGATTTGTAGACCGGTTAGTTCAAACCGATGTTGCGCTTGTTAGCACTGGAAAAAAGCGCGTGGATACACCGGGGCCAGGCAGGACCGGAATGCGTTTGCACGCGGGCCCCATGCGGGCCACTAAAGGCTTAGACCCCTAGATAAGTAGCCAGCGCCGCATCCCCCAGCAGGGCCGCACCCGTGTCTTGCATCACCACCTGGCCTTTTTGCAATACCAGTGCGTGGTCGGCGCGCTCGAGCACCTTGCGGTAGTCGCGGTCAACGATCAGGGTGGCGATGCCGCTGGCGCGGATCTCACCAATCACGCGCCAGATTTCGGCCACGATCAGCGGGGCCAGGCCTTCGGTGGCCTCGTCCAACACCATCAGTTCGGGATGCGTCATCAGCGCGCGTCCGATGGACAGCATTTGCTGCTCGCCGCCCGAGAGCTGGGCGCCCAAATTTTTCAGGCGCTCAGCCAGGCGCGGAAAGGTGGCCAGCACGCGGTCCAGCGGCCAGTCGCAGCGGCCGTCGCGGCCCACGCGGGCGGCCATTTGCAGGTTTTCCAGCACTGACAGGTTGGGAAACACGCCCCGGCCTTCGGGCACATAGGCCACGCCCAGGCGCGCCACTTCATGCGGTTTGCTGCGCGATGCGTCAACGCCAAAAAAATGGATCTCACCGCTGCGCTGTGCTACGTGCCCCAGCAACGTGCGAATCAGCGTGGACTTGCCCATGCCGTTGCGTCCAAGCAAGCCCACGGTCTGCCCGCGCGCAATGTGCAGGTCAATGCCGTGCAGGATATGGCTGGAGCCGTACCAGGCGTGCACGCCTTTGGCGTCCAGAATCAGTTCTTCGTTCATCTCAGTGCTCCCCCAGGTAGGCCACGCGCACTTCTGTGCTGTTACGCACAAAGTCCGGGCTGCCCGAGGCGATTACGCCGCCGTTGACCATCACGGTAATGCAGTCGGCTACGCGGAACACGGCGTCCATATCGTGCTCGATGAGCAAAATCGCGTGCGTGGCCTTGAGCGACTGCAATAGCGCCAACATGCGTTCGGTTTCTTCGGCGCCCATACCGGCCAGCGGCTCGTCAAGCAGCAGCACTTGAGGCGCAGTGGCCAGGCACATGGCGATTTCCAGCTGGCGCTTTTGCCCGTGCGATAGCAAACCGGCCTCACGCTCGAGCACATCCCCCAAACCGGCGCGCTCGGCAGCGGCCAGGGCGGCAGCACTGCTGGCCGGGCAGCGGCGCGCGTCTTGCCAAATAGCCCAGGGCTTTTGCGCACTAGCCTGCGCTGCCAGGCGGCAGTTTTCCAGCACGCTGAAGCTGGGGTAAATGGTGTTGCGCTGGTAGCTGCGGCCCAAGCCCGCGCGGGCGCGCCGGGGTTGCGTCCAGTTCGTCACGTCTTGGCCCAGCAGCTCTACGCTGCCGCCCGAGGGCGGAATTTCGCCAGACAAGATATTGACCAGGGTCGATTTGCCCGCCCCGTTGGTGCCAATGACGGCGTGCACCGTGCCGCGTGCCAAGTCAATTGACACGTCGTTCAAGGCCAGCAAGCCGCCCCAGCGGCGGCTGATGTGTTGGCCGCGCAACAAGATGTCAGTGTCCGCCATGGCTGCCTCCTGCCCTGGCTGCGTTGCTTGCTTCGCCCAGTGCCGTGCCACGCAAGCGCGCCGCAATCTGGCCCGGCACACCCACCAGACCGCGCGGCAGCAGCGCCACGCTGGCAATGATGGTCAGGCCCAGGCCCAAATGCCAGTGCTTGGCAAACTCGCCAAACACCGCCTCGGATTTGAAAAACTCCTGCAGCAGCGCAAACGCAAAAGCACCAATTAACGCGCCGCGCAAATGCCCCAGCCCGCCCAAAATCACGATGATCAGCACCTCGCCCGACACATGCCAGCCCATCAGCTCGGGGTTGACGTAGCCGTCTTTCACGGCAAACAAAAACCCCGCCAAGCCGGAGAGCGCACCCGAGATCACAAAGGCCGCCAGCTTGTAGGGATAGGTAGAAAAACCGGTGGCGCGCATACGCTGCTCGTTGACACGGATGCCCGCCAGCGCCCGGCCAAAGCGCGAGCGCCCCAGCAAGGCGAGAAACGCAAAGGTGGCCATTAAACACGCCAGAGTAAATTGGTACAGCACCAGCGGCCGGTCCAGATCCAGCCAGCCGCCCAAACCGGGTTTCATCAGCAGATAAATGCCATCTGTGCCACCACCCAGCGGCGTGTCGTGCGCGACGTAGTAGGCCATTTGGGCAAACGCCAGCGTGACCATGATGAAATACACACCCTTGGTGCGCAGTGAGAGCGCCCCCACCGCCAGCGCATAGCCCCCGGCCAGCAGCATGGCCGCAGGCAAGAGCCACAGCACGCTGCCAGGCTGGTCGGGCGGCGACAGCAACACCGTGGAATAAGCGCCAATGCCCAAAAACGCGGCCTGGCCAAAACATACCAATCCGGTGGTGCCCACTAGCAGTTCCAGGCTGAGCGCAAAAATAGCGAACACCATAATCTTGGTCGCCAGGTCCAGCCCGTACTGGCCCGAGACGGCCGGAAAAACCGCCAGCGCCACAAAGGCCGCCGCGACAAACACAATTTTTGAATAATTCATCAATCAGCCTTTTGGCGCTTAGCCCGCTTTGAATAGACCATCGGGCTTCCACAGCAGGATCAGCGCCATCAGCACATACACCAGCACGCCAGCAGCCGAGGGCAGCAGCACTTTGCCAAAGGTGTCCACAAACCCAATGAGCAGCGAGGCAAACAGCGCCCCGCGAATCGAACCAATGCCGCCAATCACCACCACCACAAAGCAAATAATCAGCACCGTGCTGCCCATGCCCGGATAGACCGAAGACACGGGTGCGGCCACCATGCCGGCCAGCACCGCAATCGCCACCCCGGCGGCAAATACCACACGGTACAAGAACTTGATGTCAATGCCCAGGGACTGCACCATTTCGCGATTGGTGCTGCCCGCGCGAATCATCATGCCAAGGCGGGTGCGGGTGAACACAAAGTACATACCCAGCGCCAGCGCCAGGCACACGCCCGAGATAAACAGGCGATAGACCGGGTACGTCATCATGTCGCCCAGCGCAATGCTGCCGTTGAGGATGTCGGGTGGCTGGACGCCGTGCACGTCGTCACCCACCAGCAGACTGCGCAATTCTTCAAACACCAAAATCAGGCCGTAGGTCATCAGCACCTGTTGCAGGTGTTCGCGCTCGTACAAAAAGCTAAAAAAAGCCCATTCCAAAAAGTAACCAAACAGCACGGCCAGCACCACGCCCACCAACAGCGTGGCAAAAAAGCCGCCACCCATGGTGGCACCCACAATCGGCGCCAGGCTAAACGCCAGGTAGGCGCCCACCATATAAAAGCTGCCGTGCGCCAGGTTGATCACACCCATGATCCCGAAAATCAGCGTCAAGCCCGAGGCGACCAAAAACAGCAGCAACCCGTACTGCAGCGAGTTCAGGCACTGAATCAAAAAAGTCGTCACGTCCATGGGGTTTGCAGCGCAAAGCTGTTTTGCACCGGGCGCAGCGCAGAGCCGCACCCGGTGGGGGTTTACATCATCAATTCAAGCTTAGAGCTTGCAGCCGCGCGCCGGGTCTTCCAGCTTGGCGCTGGCAATGCCGACCTTTTTGTTTTCCTTGGCACCCACCTGGCGCAGGTAGAAGTCTTGCACCGGGTTGTGCGCCTTGGACAGGGTGAACGGGCCGCGCGGGCTGTCGATCGTGGCTTTGCCCAGCGCAGCAGAAATGTCGGCTGATTTGGTGGCGTCACCCTTGGTGGCGTTGAGGCCAATGGCCAGCATTTGCGCGGCGTCATAGCCTTGCACCGCGTAGACGTCGGGCTGCAGCCTGTAGGTCTTGGCGTAGGTCAGGCGAAACGCGTTGTCGCGCTTGGTGTCCAGGCTGTCGGCGTAATGCAAGGCGGTGAACAGGCCGTCAGCCGCTTCGCCTTGGGCTTCTAGCGTTCCGTCGGTCAAAAAGCCCGAGCCATACAGGGGGATCGACTTCTTCAGGCCAGCTGCTGCGTAGTCCTTAACGAACTTGACCGCGCCGCCACCGGCAAAAAAGGTGAACACGGCATCTGGCTTGGCCGCAGCAATCTCAGTCAGCAAGCCCTGGAATTCAACGCCGGGGAAAGGCAGGTTGAGTTCCTTGACGACGGTGCCGCCGCCCTTCTCAAAGCTTTCCTTGAAGCCGCGCACCGATTCGTCGCCCGC
>CAMDKE010000199.1 GCA_945901215.1 Comamonas sp. lk | reverse complement strand
TTTCCCGTAAGCTGGCCGTGCCCTGCGCCCACTGAACTCCAAGCACTGTGCCAAACGCCTCACGCCTCGCTTTTTCGCGCTCGCAGCACTGGCTGGCCTTGGCGCCGCTGGCGTTTTTGCTAGTGATGCTGGTGGCGCCCGTGCTCCGGTTGATGGGCGAAGCGGTCTCTGGCGACGCCGGGTCGGCGCTGGGTACGGCATCGGATGGCTTGGGTGGCAGCGTCTGGTTGCAGCCCTGGCTGGACCCGTATCTGCGCTGGCGCCTGATGTGGTCGGCGCTGCAGGCGGCTCTGACCTGTGGCGTGGTACTGCTCATGGGAGTGCCTGTGGCCTGGGTGCTGGCGCGCTATGAGTTTGTCGGGCGACGCTGGGTGCTGCGCGCGCTGATGCTGCCCTTTGTCGTGCCCACGTTGGTGGCCGCCATGGGCGTGCTGGCGCTGTGGGGGCCGCAGGGCTTGTGGGCGCAGGCGGGCGGGGCGCCCTTGCAAGACACGCCGTTTTTGCTGTTGTATGGCAATGTGTTTTTCAACCTGTGTGTGCTGGTACGCAGCGCCACCGAAGCGCTGGAGCAAGTCAGCGCTGCACGCCTGGCGGCCGCCCGCACCCTGGGAGCGACGCCCTGGCGCGCGTTTTGGCGCATTGAGTGGCCTGCCATATTGCCCTGGCTGATGTCGGCGCTGTGCCTGGTTTTTTTGTACTGCTTTGCGGGGTTTGGTCTGGCGCTGGTGCTGGGCGGCCAGCAATACGCCACGGTAGAAGTGGAGATTTACACCCTGGTGAGCTACGAGTTGCAACTCGCTGCCGCAGGCGTGCTGGCGCTTTGGACGCTCGGCATCACCGGCGTGTGCGCCGGGCTCTACGCCGTGCTCGAGCGCCGTCTGGCCACGCCGCTGCGCGCCGACCGCATTGCCCGGCGCGTGCCGCGCGGCACTGCGCAATGGCTGGCGGTGGCAGGTGCACTGGCCGTGCTGCTACTTTTTTGCCTGGCGCCGATTGCGGCCATCGTGCTGCGGGCGGCGCTGGCCGGTGCGCAAAGCTGGGCCGTGTTGTGGGAGCCCGAGACGCTGCAGGCGCTGGGCAATACGCTGCGCTTCTCGGGTGCGGCGCTGCTGCTGGCCACTGGGCTGGGCCTGTGCCACGCGATGGCGGCGCGCCATTGGGCGGCCTTGCGCGCGCTGGCCTTTTTGCCACTGGTCGTGTCACCCGTGCTGGTGGCCTTTGGGCTTTTGCTGCTTTACCCCAGCTGGACGGCCAGCGCGCCGCTGCTCATTGCCGCGTATGCGCTCTTGGCCTATCCCTTTGTCGCCAAGTCGGTGGCCTCTGGCCTGGACGGTTTACCCGCCAATTTGGGGGCAGCGGCGCGCTCCTTGGGCGCTTCGCCATGGCGGGCGTTTTGGCGCGTCACCTGGCCGCTGCTGCTGCCCGCGCTGCGCCGGGGCATGGCCTTTGCGGCTGCTACGGCCGTCGGTGAGTTTGCCGTAACCTTGTTTTTAAGCCGCCCCGAGTGGGCCACGCTCAGCACCCTGATTTACCAGCACCTAAGCCGCCCGGGCGCTGACAACCTGGACGCTGCGCTGGTGCTGGCCTGCGCCCTGATGGCGCTGGCGCTGGCCGTGTTTTTGCTGATTGAGTGGCCTGGCGCAGACCCTGCCAACCCATTGCAGCACCATGCTTGAATTGCAGGCCATCACCAAGCACTGGCGCGCGCCCGGTGGCGCCAGCCGGGTACTGCTCAAAGACCTGAACCTGCAGGTGCCGCAAGGCCAAACCGTGGCGCTGCTGGGCCCCTCGGGAAGCGGGAAAAGCACCTTGCTCAAAATCATCGCCGGTCTGGAAGCGACCGATGCTGGGCGGGTGCTGTTTGACGCACAAGATATCACCCGCCTGCCGCCTGAACAGCGCAAATTCGCGCTCATGTTTCAGGACTTTGCGCTGTTTCCACACCTTGATGTGCAGGACAACGTGGCCTTTGGTCTGGTGGAGCAGGGCCAGCGCCGCGCAGTGGCGCGCGCCCAAGCGGTGGCCATGTTGCAGCGCTTTGGCCTGGGGGCGCACACGCAGGCCAAGGTGTGGCAACTCTCGGGCGGGGAGCAGCAGCGCGTGGCGCTGGCGCGCGCCCTGATTACTGCGCCTCGACTCTTACTGCTAGACGAACCTTTTTCGGCGCTTGACGCCGACTTGCGCCACAGCCTGCGCGCCGAATTTTTGGCACGCATTGCAGCCTCCAGGATGGCGGTGTTGTGGGTCACGCACGATGAAGCCGAGGCGCGCTCGGTGGGTAAAACCGGCTTTCGGGTGGTGGATGGGGGGCTGCAGCGGGAGTGGTAGGAGGGCCCAGCCTGGCCTGTGGGCTTGCGCCAGCGGACCGTTGGGCCCAGATTGCGGTTTAGCCCCGCTGCCCCGGCACCAAAATCGTCGGCAGCGCCTCGGGCAGCATGTGGGGGTAATCGCGGCTGAAGTGCAGGCCCCGGCTCTCGTGGCGGGCGCGGGCGCTTTGCACGATCAGGTCGGCCACTTGCACCAGGTTGCGCAACTCCAGCAGGTCGCGGCTAACGTGGAAGTTGGCGTAAAACTCTTGAATTTCGTCTTGCAGCAGCGCAATGCGGTGGGCGGCGCGCTCCAGCCGTTTGTTGGTGCGCACAATGCCCACGTAGTCCCACATAAAGCGGCGCAGCTCGTCCCAGTTGTGCGAGATCACTACCGACTCGTCGGCGTCGGTCACGCGGCTGTCGTCCCAGGCGGGCAGGGCGGGCACGGGGGCGCCTGGGTGTTGTTCAATGTCGTGGCTGGCCGCGCGCGCAAACACCATGCATTCCACCAGCGAGTTGCTGGCCAGCCGGTTGGCGCCGTGCAGGCCGCTGCAGGCGGCCTCACCAATGGCGTACAGGCCACTCAGGTCGGTGCGGCCCTGCAGGTCGGACAGCACACCGCCGCAGGTGTAGTGGGCGGCCGGCACCACGGGGATGGGTTGGCGGCTGATGTCAATGCCCAGCTCCAGGCAGCGGGCGTAAATATTGGGAAAGTGCTCTTGAATGAAGGCCAGGCTTTGGTGCGAGATGTCGAGGTAAACGCAGTCAAAGCCGCCTTTTTTCATCTCAAAGTCAATGGCGCGCGCCACCACGTCGCGCGGGGCGAGCTCTGCGCGTGCATCGTGTGCGGGCATAAAGCGCGTGCCGTCGGGTAGCAGCAGGCGCCCGCCTTCGCCGCGCACCGCTTCGCTGATCAAAAACGACTTGGCGTGGGGGTGGTACAGACAGGTGGGGTGGAACTGGATGAACTCCATGTTTTGCACCCGGCAGCCTGCGCGCCAGGCCGCAGCAATGCCGTCGCCCGTGGCAGTGTCGGGGTTGGTGGTGTAGAGGTACACCTTGCCCGCGCCGCCCGTAGCCAGCAAGGTGTGCGGGGCCGAGAAGGTAAGCACCTCGTCGGTCACGTCGTCCAAAGCGTACAGGCCCACGCAGCGGCGGCTTTGGCCCTTGTCACCCGCCACCTTGTCGCTGGTAATCAGGTCCACCAGCGTGTGGTTTTCAAACAAATGGATGTTGGGTGACTTTTGTACCTGCTCAATCAGCGTGGTTTGCACCGCCGCCCCGGTGGCGTCGGTCACGTGCACGATGCGCCGTGCGCTGTGGCCGCCTTCACGCGTGAGGTGCAGGTCGCCGTTGTCTTCGGTGCTAAAGGGCACGCCCATGGTCTGCAGCCAGGCGATCGCCTGGGGGGCCTGCTCCACCACAAACTGCGTGGCGGCTATGTCGCACAGGCCGGCACCCGCAATCAGCGTGTCGTCCACGTGGGCGGCAAAGCTGTCGGCCTTGTCCCACACAGCGGCAATACCGCCCTGCGCCCAGCCGCTGGAGCCCTCGCGCACCGCGCGCTTGGTGACGATGGCCACGCGGTATTTTTCGGACAGCAGCAGGGCGGTACTCAAACCGGCCAGGCCGCTGCCGACGATCAGCACGTCAAATTGCAGCGCTGTCGGCGATGGGTGTTCGTGCATGAAATTAGCCTATGCGCATGCCGGGCGCAGCGCCGGGCCAGGGGTTAAGAATGTAAATGCCTGGTTGCGCCTTCTGATCCGCGTGGCTGGCGGCCAGCACCATGCCCTCGGACACGCCAAACTTCATCTTGCGCGGCGCCAAGTTGGCCACCAGCACGGTGAGCTGGCCTATCAGGTCGGCGGGTTGGTACATGCTGGCGATGCCGGAAAACACATTGCGCATGCGGCCTTCGCCCGCGTCCAGGGTCAGGCGAAGCAGTTTGACCGAGCCTTCCACCGGCTCGCAGTTGACGATTTTGGCGATGCGCAGGTCAACCTTGGCGAAGTCGTCGATGGTGATGGTGGGGGCAATAGCTTCGCCGCCGGGCAGGGATAACCCGGCTTCACTTGAACCAGGGACAGAGCCCGCGGAATTGGGGTCAGGCAAATCGGTGTCTGACCCCAATTTGCCTGGCTCTGACCCCAATTCCGCAGGCGGCTCGAAGAGAGCGTCAAGTTGCTCGGGGGTAACGCGTTGCATGAGGTGCTGGTAGGGGGCAACCGTGGTTGGCAATGGGGCCGCATCGTCCCAAGTAAAACTCCGATTGAGCATAAATAGCCCTTTTGCAACCTGTTCTGTCAGCGACGGAAGGACTGGAGCTAAAAGGACCGAAAGGAGTTTGAAGCCATGAAGTACGCGCGAGCAAATATCCTGTAGTTCCGCCCGCTTGCGCTCATCTTTAGCGAGAACCCAGGGCTTGGCAGCATCAAAAGAAGCGTTTAACCCGTCGGCGATCGTCATGATTTCACGCAGTGCTTTCCCGTAATCGCGTGCCTCGTACGCCTCTCGCACTAGGAACGCGGACCCTTTCGCGCCGTCTACGAGAGGCGTTGTGTCACCAATAAAGCCTATCCGACCATCAAAATTCTTAACCAAAAATCCCGCCGCCCGGCTCGCAATATTCACAAACTTCCCAATCAAATCACTGTTGACCCGCGCCATAAAGTCGTCTGCGTTGAAGTCAATGTCTTCATTGCGCGCAGAGAGCTTGGCCGCCAGGTAGTAGCGCAGCCACTCAGGGTTCATGCCCAGGCTCAGGTACTTGAGCGGGTCAAGGCCGGTGCCGCGGCTTTTGCTCATCTTCTCGCCGTTGTTCACCGTCAAAAAGCCGTGGACAAACACATTGGTGGGCGCTTTGCGGCCACTGAAATGCAGCATGGCCGGCCAGAACAGGGTGTGAAAGGTGACGATGTCCTTGCCAATGAAGTGGTACTGCTCCAAGTCGGGCTGCGCCATGTAGGCGGCGTAGTCCTCGCCACGGTTGTTCAGCAGGTTTTTCAGCGAGGCCAGGTAGCCTACCGGCGCGTCCAGCCACACATAAAAGTACTTGCTCGGCGCCCCATTGATTGACGTATCTGGAATCTCAATGCCAAAGTAGGGCGCGTCGCGGCTGATGTCCCAGTCACCCAGACCTTCGCTCTTGGACCCGTCCGGGTTGGTGCGCACCGAGAACCATTCCTTGACCTTGTTGGCCACTTCGGGCTGCAGCTTGCCGTCCTGTGTCCA
>CAMDKE010000198.1 GCA_945901215.1 Comamonas sp. lk | reverse complement strand
CTCGACACCACGGCAGGCGCCATGGGCAAAAAGGGCGGCAATTTCGTCTGCGAGGTCACGGTGTCCACGCCCCAGGGGGCGCTCAACTCTGAACCGAAGGTCTACCAGGATGTTTTGGTCGCTGGGTTGGAACCCGAAACCAAGGCCGGCTGGTACCAGGGCGAGTACACCATGTCGGAATCCCGCAAGGGCGCGCTGCGCATGGAAGGCACCAAGGCCTTTGTCAGCCGCCCGGCTATGTTTGAGCGCTTTGGCCAAATGATCACCCAGGAAGAGTTCACCATTGACCTGGCAGACGGCGCCTTCGTGCAAACGCTGACCTTCAAGGACGGCACCCGCCGGCACATGATCAAAGGCATTTGCGCCAAGTTCACCAAAGCGCCGTTTTAGTCCCCGGCGCCGCGTGGGCGGCGCGCCTTGCACCCGGCCTGGGCACGGGCGCCTGCCTACAATGGACCATGACTTTTCTTGCCCAACTCGGCGCGGCTGAGCGCCTTAACCAGTCTTTACTCTGCGTCGGCTTGGACCCGGACCCTGCCAAATTCCCCCTGCACTGGCGCGGCGACGCCAGCAAGCTATTTGACTTTTGCGCATCAATAGTTGACGCCACCGCCGACCTGGTGATCGCCTTCAAGCCCCAAATCGCTTACTTCGCCGCCCACCGCGCCGAAGACCAGCTCGAGCGTCTGATGGCCCATATGCGCCAGACGGCGCCCCAGGTGCCGGTGATTTTGGACGCCAAGCGCGGCGACATTGGCAACACCGCCGAGCAATACGCCATAGAAGCCTTTGAGCGCTACGGCGCCGACGCGGTGACGCTGTCGCCCTTTATGGGCTGGGATTCGGTTCAACCGTATTTGAAATACCACGGCAAGGGCGCGTTTTTGCTTTGCCGAACGTCCAACCCCGGCGGCGACGACCTGCAAAGCCAGCGCCTGGCCAACGTGGCGGGGCAGCCTGCGCTGTTTGAGCACATTGCCGCCCTGGCCAACGGCCCCTGGAACCTCAATGGACAACTTGGCCTGGTGGTGGGCGCCACCTACCCCGCAGAAATCGACCGGGTGCGGGCGCTGGCGCCTGCCCTTGCGCTGCTGATCCCCGGCGTAGGCGCCCAAGGCGGCGACGCCGCCGCCACCGTGCGCGCGGGCTGGCGCGGCAACGCCCAGCACACGCAAGCCCCCATCATCGTCAACTCCTCACGCGCCGTGATTTACGCCAGCAGCGGCCCGGACTTCGCCCAGACGGCCCGCGCCGAGGCGCTTAAAACCCGCGAGCTATTGCACGCCTGCCGTGTGCTGGTCAACTGATTTTTCTTACCCCAACTGACCCAACATGCAACTCCATTACGCCCCACGTGCACCCAACCCCCGGCGCGTGCAAATATTCATGGCCGAAAAAAACATCAACGGCATCAACTTGGTGCCCATTAACCTGAACCAGGGCGAGCACTTTGGTACTGCCTTTCGGGCCAAAAGCCCGCTGGCCAAAGTACCCGCGCTCGAACTCGACGACGGCCGGGTGCTGACCGAGACGCGCGCCATTTGCACTTACCTCGAAGGCCTTTATCCGGAGAACAACCTGATGGGCGTGGACTTTGAGGAACGCGCCTTCATCGAGATGGCCGACCGGCGCGTCGAATGGACGCTGCTGCTGGGCATTGCCAATGGCGTGCGCCACACCCACCCCGGCCTGGCCCCGCTGGAGTCGCCCCAGTTTCCCGACTTTGGCCAATCGCAAACGCAAAAGGTCAAAGACAACGCCAAAGTCTTCGACCAGCTGTTGCAAACCCAGGCTTGGATGGCAGGGCCGCGCTTCACCATCGCCGACATCACGGCGTTTTGCGCGCTGGAGTTCGGGCGTGCCTTGCTCAAGTTCACACCCGCAGACCTCGGCCTGCACGCCCTGCAGGAATGGCGTGACCGCATGGCGGCGCGACCAAGCGCCAAGGTGGTTTAAGGCGCCCCGTGTTTTTGGCTTCCAAGCTCTTGGTCTTTTTGACCCAGCCGCTGGCCTGGGCGGCGGGCTTGCTGCTGGTGGCGCTGGTGCTGCTGGGGCGCGCCGGCGCAGGCGGCAGGCGTTGGGGCCTGCGCACACTGGGGCTGGCCTTGTTCGTGCTGCTTATCCAGGGCTGGGAGCCGCTGCCCGACGCCCTGTTGCGCCAACTGGAAGACCCCTATTCGCACACCCCCAGTGCCCAAGAGGTGCAGTCCTACCACGGCGTGGTCGTGCTCGGTGGCGCGCTAGAGCCATCGCATGTGTGGGAAGGCCGCAGCCAGGTTGCCCTGAACGACTCGGCCGAGCGCATGATCGTGCCCCTGCGCCTGTTGCGCCAAAACCCGGCACTGCAACTGCTGTTTACCGGTGGCGAAGGCGATTTGCTGAGCCGGGGCCTGTCCGAAGCAGCGCGCGCACAATTGCTGTACGAATCCCTGGGCCTGCCGCGTGATCGCCTGCTAGTGGAAGACCGCTCCCGCAACACGTATGAAAATGCCGCCTTGGGTGCCCGTGTGCCCGGCGTGGACCCAAGCAAACGCTGGCTGCTGGTGACATCGGCCTGGCATATGCGCCGCTCAATGGCCACGTTTGAAAAAGTCGGTTGGAACGTCACACCCTACGCGGTGGACTTCAGCACCGGCAGCCACACGCCCTGGAGCACCTACTCCCTGGTGCGCGGCGGCCGCAAATGGGTGGTGCTGCTGCACGAGTGGCTGGGCTTGCTGGCCTACCGCTTGGCCGGGCAGGCCTGACGCAGCGCCTCACACCGACTCGTCGGTCACCCGGTTGCGCACCGCCAGCACCTTGTCCACGCGCCGGCCGTCGAGGTCGACCACTTCAAACGTCCAGTGCTGGCACGCAATGCGCTCACCCAAAAGTGGCAAACGGCCCGAGATAGACATCAGCAAACCGGCCAATGTGTTGTAGCGTCCGCGCTCTTCGCCGGGCAGGGCTTCCATGTCGAGCCGAGACTTGAGCTCGCCCAAGGGCATGACGCCGTCGAGCAGCCACGAGCCGTCTTCTCGTTCGGTGGCCCAGGCATCGGCCTGAGCGCCGACTTGGAGCTCGCCGGTAATGGCCTCCAGCAGGTCGCGCGGCGTAAGCAAACCTTGCACGACACCATACTCATCCACCACAAACACCAAGCGACCGGCCTGCAGGCGAAATTGCTCCAGCAACTCCATGCCGCTGAGCGTTTCTGGCACAAAGGTGGCGGGCGCGGCGTGCAGGCCGATCGACTCGCCCTGGCGCTCGCGCAGGTCAAGCAGCTGCGCCACACTGATAACTCCCACCACGTCGTCTAAAGAACCCCGGCACACCGGGTACCAGGAGTGCGCGCCTTTGCCTCCGCCGCTGCCGGCCATGGCCAGGCAGTGCGACACCGTATCGCCGCTGTCGAGCCACTGCACATCGGTGCGCGGCGTCATGAGCGAGGTAAGGGGCCGCTCGTCCAGGCGAAACACGTTTTGCACCATCTGGTGCTCGTGCTCCTCGATCAGGCCGGCGTCCACTCCTTCCTCCAGGCTGGCCGAAATCTCTTCCTCGGTCACGGCACGCGAGGCATGGACGTCAATGCGCAGCAGCCTGAGCGTAGCCGCCGTGGTGCCCGATAGCAGCTTGACAAATGGCTTGGCCGCCCTGGCAAGCCACAGCATGGGCCGCGCCACCCAGCAGGCTACCGTCTCGGGATGCAACTGACCAATCCGCTTGGGCACCAACTCGCCAAAAATAATGGTCGTAAACGTAATAACGGTTACGACCAAGGCCGTGGCGGATAAGGCAGCGGCCCGCTGCGACGCTCCCCAGGCATACAACCAGGCGGCCACACCATCGCTGAAAGCCGCCTCCCCCACAATCCCGTTGAGCACGCCAATTGACGTGATTCCGACCTGTACCGTCGACAAAAACTGGTTCGGGTTGCCCAACAACTCCAGGGCGGCTTTGGCCCCGTGGTTACCGGCCTCGGCCAAGGCCCCCAGCCGCGCGCGCTTGCTGCCCGCCAGCGCCAACTCGGACATGGCAAATACGCCGTTGAGCAGCGTCAAGAAAACAATCAACAAAAATTCCATGGATCTGGCGCGAAAATGAACACATGGCACTTTACTTGATCGGCGACGTGCAGGGCTGCGACGCAGCCCTGGGGCGTTTGCTCGACGAAATCTCTTTTTCCCCCAGCCGCGACATCCTGTATCTATTGGGCGATCTGGTCAACCGTGGCCCGGACTCTCTGGGCGTGCTGCGCCGACTCATGGCCTTGGGTGGCGCGGCGCACTGCCTGCTGGGCAACCATGACATGCATTTATTGGCCGTCGCACATGGGGTGCGGGCACCGGGTCGCGGCGACACGCTGGGCGCCGTGCTGGACGCGCCTGACCGTGGTGTGCTGCTTGACTGGCTGCGCCAGCAGTCCATGGCACTGCAACTGCAAGTAGCCGGACAGCACCTGCTGCTGGTGCACGCCGGTGTGTTGCCCCAATGGACCAGCGCCCAAACTCTGGCCCTGGCTGCCGAAGTAGAACAGGTGCTGCGCGCGCCCGCATATGGTGATTTCTTGAACGTTCTTTACGGCGATACACCCGCCCGGTGGGACGCGGCGCTGATGGGTATGGACCGTTTGCGGATGATCGTCAACGCGCTGACGCGGCTGCGCTTTTGTGACGCGCAAGGCCAGATGGAATTTGAGAGCAAAGAAGGCCCGGGCCAGGCACCGGCGGGGTTCATGCCATGGTTTGACGTACCCAACCGGCGCACCGCGCAAGACACGGTGGTATTTGGCCACTGGTCAACCCTGGGGCCGCTGACGCGGCGTGACGTGCTGGCCATGGACACCGGTTGCGTATGGGGTGGCTGCCTAAGCGCTTTGCGCCTGGACCTGCAACAAGCCACCGGGCCGCTGGACTGGACGCTGCACCAAGTGCATTGCAAGGCCGCGCAGAAGCCAGGTCAAGACTGACATCGCCGGGGAGCGGTGGTTGGGCGCATCGATAACCACCGAAGGTGCTGGGTCCCGGCCTTGCAGGCCCGGGCGATTCAGGCGCTAAGTGCGGGCGTTACGCCCCTTGCCCTCATTCGGCCTTGAACAAGGCCGCCACGCGGCGCTTGGGCTTGATGTTGGCCGAAATGCTGCGCCCGCCGGTGCGCGGCGCGGCTTCCCAAGCGGGTGCCGCTTCGGGCGCGGCGCTGGGCTCATAGGGTTTGTCAAAAAACGGGTCGCGCTTTGTGGCCGGGGGGCGGGTGTAATCGCGCCGGGGCGCCCGCTCATCGCGCGCCGGGCGGGCAAATTGGCCTTCTTGGGCCACGTCGCGCAAGCTGCCCTGGGCCACGCGAGCGCTGCGGCGGGAGTCGTCTTGCGTGCCTTCGCTGTACATGCGCCGGCCGTCGTTGATGCGGCCTTGGGTGCGGATGTCGGGCAAGTTCTCATCGAACTCGACGGCTTCGAGCTCAATCTTGACCTTGATCAGCTTTTCGATGTCAGCCATCAGGCGGGCATCGTTTTTACCTCCCACAAAGCTCACCGCCAGACCCGATGCACCCGCGCGCCCAGTGCGGCCAATGC
>CAMDKE010000197.1 GCA_945901215.1 Comamonas sp. lk | reverse complement strand
TACCGGGACGTGGCGGGATCCTCGGACATCGAGCTGCGCGTCGACACCACCCGGGAGCCGGTCGATCGGATTCCCACCCCGCCCATCGCCGACCTCCTCTCTAAACCGAGCACTAACTGGACTTCCCTCCAGCGCGCCATCGTGGACGGGCTCGAAGACGTCAAGGCCCAGGACATTGTGGTGTTTGATACCGAGCAGTTGTCAGCGCTGTTTGAGCGCGTGGTAGTGGCCTCGGGTACGTCCAACCGCCAAACCAAGGCCCTGGCCTACAGCGTAAGCGATGCCGTGCGTGAGGCCGGTTTCCCCAAGCCCCGCTTGGAAGGCGAGGCCAACGGCGAATGGATCATCGTGGACTGCGGGCAAGCCGTGGTGCACGTGATGCAACCCAGTTTTCGCGCCTACTACAACCTTGAAGAACTCTGGGGCGAAAAGCCGGTGCGCCTGAAGCTCGGTGTGGCCAAGCCCGCGCCGGTTGCCAAAGCGCCGGTTGCCGCCAGTGCGGCCAAACCCGCCACAACGCTGCGCCGCTCCAACGCCGCCAAGATTGGTGTAGCCGAAGCCTTCCCCTCGCGTGCCCAGGCCGCCAAGACCGCAGCGGCCAACGCCGCCGCAGCCAAACGTGACGCTGCTAAGGCAGCCTCTGCCAAAGCGGCCCCCGCCAAGACCGCAGTACGCAAAACACTTGCTGGAAAAACAGCGGCACCGACCAGCACGCCCATCACCAAGGTGGTGGTGTCTGCGCCCAAAGTAGCGGCCAAGAAAGCGGCGCCTGCCAAGAAGGCCGTGGCAAAGAGAGCTGTGCCGGTCAAAAAAGCAGCTGCCAAAAAACCCGCACCCCGCGTCTGAGGCGCACGTGCGGCTGGTCATTGTTGCGGTGGGCCAGCGCGTGCCCGACTGGGCGCAAACCGCCTGGGACGACTACGCCAAACGCTTTCCCCATGAGATCAAGATTGAGCTCAAGGCGGTCAAAACCGAACCACGCGGCTCCAAAACCCTAGACACCTTGTACGCCGCCGAGCGCGCGCGCATCGAGGCGGCCATTCCTAAAGGCGCGCGTGTGGTGGTGCTCGACGAGCGCGGCACCACGCTCACCACCCTTGCCTTGGCGAGCCGACTGACCGACTGGCAGCTCAGCGGTGGCGATGTGGCGCTGGTTATTGGTGGGCCAGATGGCATTGAGCCCGCCTTTCGCCAAGCGGCGCACGAGCGCATTCGCCTGTCCGACCTGACGCTGCCGCACGCCTTTGCCCGGGTCTTGCTGATTGAGCAGCTGTACCGCGCCTGGTCTGTCAACGCAAACCACCCCTACCACCGTGAGTAAGCGTCGCGTGTCCGCCGTCATCCCCTTCATTTACCTGGCCTCCCAAAGCCCCCGGCGCAGCCAGTTGCTTGCGCAACTCGGCGTGGAGCACCGCCTGCTGCTGCCCGACGCGGATGAAGACAGCGAGGCGCTGGAGACGGTGTTGCCGGGTGAAACGCCAGTGACCTATGTGCAGCGCGTGACCGACCTCAAACTGCAAGCTGCGATGGCCCGATTGCGGCGGCGCCAGTTGCCGCTGGCGCCGGTCTTGTGTTCGGACACCACGGTGGCGCTGGGCCGCGCCATTTTGGGCAAGCCGCAGGATGCAGCGGACGCGGCGCGCATGCTTGGCCGTCTGGCGGGGCGCAGCCACCGGGTTCTGACGGCGATTGCCTTGGGCGACGGCGTGCACGTGGTGCGCGCTTGCAGCGTATCACGCGTGACCTTTGCGCCCCTGTGGGCGCAGGACATCGCCACTTACGTGGCCTCGGGCGAACCCATGGGTAAGGCCGGGGCCTATGCTGTGCAAGGTCTGGCGGCAGCGTTTATTGCGCGTATTGAGGGCAGTTACTCTGGCATCATGGGCCTGCCTTTGTTTGAGACCGCGCAGGCGCTGCGTGCCTTGGGGGCCTTGGAGTAAACCCGTGCAGCAAGATATTTTGATCAACTGGTCGCCGCAGGAAACCCGTGTGGCCATCGTGGAGCACAACGCAGTGCAAGAGCTGCACGTGGAGCGTACGCTGGAGCGCGGCCTGGTGGGCAACGTCTATTTGGGCAAGGTGGCGCGGGTGTTGCCGGGCATGCAATCGGCGTTTATCGACATTGGCTTGGAGCGTGCTGCTTTTTTGCACGTGGCCGATGTCTGGCACCCGCCGGCTGAGGGCGAGACCATCAGCGCGGCGCGCACCGCGCAGGCGCTGATTCCCATTGAGCGCCAGGTGTTTGAGGGCCAGGCCCTAATGGTGCAGGTGATCAAGGACCCGATGGGCACCAAGGGCGCGCGCCTGTCCACGCAGATCAGCATCGCCGGGCGCATGCTGGTGTTTTTGCCACAAGACGACCATATTGGCGTTTCACAAAAAATTCCGTTGGCCCAGCGCGAAGAGCTGCGCCAGCGCGTGCAGGCCCTGGCTGGTAGCGAAGGTGGCGGCTTTATCTTGCGCACCAACGCCGAAGAGGCGCAAGACGCCGAACTGGCCGAGGACATTGCCTATTTGCGCAAAGCCTGGGCTCGCATCAAAAGCGCCTCGGTGAAGTTGGCGCCGCCCTCAGCCTTGCACCAGGACCTAAACCTCTTGCAGCGCGTGCTGCGCGACCTGGTGGGTGAGGCTACGCAGACCATACGCGTCGATTCACGCGAACAGTTCGAGGCCCTGCAGGCTTTTGGCGCCGAGTTCATGCCCCAGGCGGTGAAAAAACTGCAGCATTACAAGGGCGAGCGGCCGATTTTTGACCTGTTTGCGATTGACGAAGAAATCGCCAAGGCGCTCGGGCGACGGGTGGACCTGAAATCGGGCGGCTACCTGATCATCGACCAGACCGAGGCGCTGACCACGGTCGACGTGAACACTGGCGGCTTTGTCGGCGCGCGCAATTTTGACGACACGATTTTCAAGACCAACCTGGAAGCGGCGCAAGCCTTGGCCCGCCAGCTGCGCCTGCGCAACCTGGGCGGCATCATCGTGGCCGACTTTATTGACATGGCGCGCGCCGACCACCGTGACGCGGTGCTGGCCGAGTTCAAAAAGCAACTCGCGCGCGACCGGGTGAAAACCATGGCCGGCGGCTTTTCGCAGCTCGGACTGGTGGAGATGACGCGCAAGCGCACCCGCGAGTCGCTGGCCCATATGTTGTGCGAGCCTTGCCCGGTGTGCGAGGGCAAGGGCATTGTCAAAACCGCGCGCAGCGTGGTGTACGACATCTTTCGCGAAATCTTGCGCGAGGCGCGCCAGTTCAACCCGCAAGAGTTTCGCATCGTGGCCGCGCCCAGGGTGATTGAGCTGTTTCTGGACGAAGAAAGCCAGCACCTGGCGGGACTGAGCGAGTTCATCGGCAAGCCGGTATCTCTGCAAACCGAGTCTGCCATGGGGCAGGAACAGTACGACATCGTGCTGATGTAGCCCATGCGCCTGAAGATTGCCGTCCTGAGCCGCAATTTCAGCACCACGGGCGGCGGGGCGGAACACTATTCCATTGCCATTGTGGAGCAGCTCGCAAAGCACCATGAGGTGCATGTGTTTGCCCAAACATTCGCGCATGCGTTTCCAGGCGTGCACTACCACGCCATAGGGCGTTTCCTGCAACGGCCGCGTTGGATCAACCAGTGGTGGTTTGCCATGGCTACCTGGTGGGCGACGCGCAAGGGTTTCGACATCGTCCACTCTCATGAAAACGTCTGGCACGGCAATGTGCAAACCGTGCATGTGCTGCCGGTTCGCCACAGCCTGTTTCACGGAAAAACCGGTCTGGCGTGGTGGCTGCGCTGCATGAAGGTAGCCAGCAGCCCGCGCCTGCTGAGCTACCTTTGGCTGGAGAAGCAGCGCTACAACTTAACTCCAGGCCGCCGCGTGGTGGTGGTGTCGGACGCGCTGCGTAAGGCCATGCTGCAAGCCTATCCGGGCGTTGCGGGGGCGCTAGATGTGGTCACGCCCGGCGTCGCGGTTCCCGCCCTGCCAACTAGCGCGGCGCAAAAGCAGGAGGCACGCGAACGGCTCGGACTGCCAGCGAACGGCGCCTGCCTCTTGTTTGTGGGAAACGACTTTCGGAAAAAAGGGCTGCCAGCCTTGATAAACGCTTTAGCTCGCTTGGAGCCCGGCGTGTATTTGGCGGTTGTGGGCAACCCCAGTCAGGCGAACGCCATCGGCCAGCTCGCCCGGGAATGCGGCGTAGGGGAACGCGTGCACCTCCTGGGCGCACTGTTGCAGATGGACAGCGCCTACCGCGCCTGCGACATGCTGGTGCACCCCACCCTGCAGGACTCGTATGGCATGGTGGTGCTCGAAGCCATGGCCTACGGTTTGCCGGTGGTGGTCAGCGGCTTGCCGTATTGCGGCATTGCGGAGGATTTGACGCACCAGGCGCAGGCCTGGCTGCTGCCAAGCCCGCATGACGTCAGCGCCCTCGAACACGCCATCCAATCAGTTTTGGGTAGCCCGGAGCTGGCGCAATCGATGGCCGAAAAAGGCCTGCAGTTTGCCCAGGGCCACTCCTGGGAACTAGCTGGACAGCAGCACGAGCGACTTTTCGCGGACCTGCTGGCCAAGGGAGTGGACCGGTGAAAACCATCCCCATCCTGATGTACCACCAGGTCGATGTGCCGCCCCCTAAGGGAAGCGCAATGCGCGGTTTGGTGGTGGCGCCACGCACCTTTTTTTTTCACATGGCCTGCTTGTGGCTGTTGGGCTACCGGGGGCTATCCATGGGCGGTTTAGAGCCCTACTTGCGCGGCGAGCGCCAAGGCCGGGTTTTTGGCATCACCTTTGACGACGGCTATGCCAACAACCTGCACCGGGCACTTCCGGTTTTGCAGCGTTTTGGTTTTAGCAGCACCTGCTATGTGGTGGCCGGCCTGGTGGGCCAGCGCAACAGCTGGGACGCGCAACACGGCATCGCGCAAGTGCCCCTGATGGATGCTGCCCAACTGCAGCAGTGGGTCAACGCGGGGCAAGAAGTGGGCTCGCACACAATGACCCACGCCCGCCTACCCGATCTGGCGACCGACCAACAGCAGCAGGAAATTGCCCAATCCAAACAGGCACTGGAGGCCTTGGTGCGGCAGACATCGGGCGTGCAGCATTTTTGCTACCCCTACGGCTTGTACGACGCAAGCAGCTTACATGCAGTGCAAACCACCGGCTACACCACGGCCACCACGACGGCGCGTGGGCGGGTACACCTGAACGCCCAAGCACATCTGCTCGAACTGCCCCGCGTGCTGATGAGCCGCACGACCACCTGGGTGCATCTGCTGCTCAAGTGCTTTACCAGCTACGAGGAACGCGGAATTGGTCGTACCCCGTCTCTTGCGCCCCATACCGACCTCGAGGACGTGAAAACGCCTAAGGGTGAACCACGCCGATGAACGAAAATAAATCTATGCAAAAACCTTCTGCGCCCTCCCGCATACTGATGCTTAAGAGCCACAGCGCAGGAATCGGCGATATTCTGCGCAGCTCTGCCGCCTGGCGCGCACTGAAAATTGCCTACCCGTCAGCAGAGCTGCACCTGGTGTTTTTTACGGCGCACCCCGGGTATGCGTCGGAAAAGCTGATTCGCAGCCAC
>CAMDKE010000196.1 GCA_945901215.1 Comamonas sp. lk | reverse complement strand
GTCATGCCCTCGTTTCCCTTAAACGCAGCCACCGCAACGGGTAACTGCGTTAAGCCGACGCCAGACACCTCGACGCGAAACTGGGCCATGGCGCCAAACCCCGTGAAAAAGGCCAACAGTCCAATGAGAAACTTGTTCATAGAGCCCTATTATCCCACTGCCGGGGAGTAACTCCAGGCTGCCTCGGTTGAAGCCGACGCCATCGACGGCGGCCACCGTTCATTATTTGGGCGTCAGAGGATCAGGCTGGTGGCTTAAACAATACAAGGCAAAGTACTTTCCAAACGCCGCTTGCCCCTGCATGGCGCACACCGCAAAACCCATGGCGCCGTCCAAAAAACCCAGTCGGAAAAAGTAGCTTCGTAAAAACGCAACCATGCCCGAGGTGAACGCACGTGCCATGGTGCTGCGTTGCCCCTGTTCATGGCGTTGCAGCGCCCAGGCCTGGCTGTATTGCTCCAACTTGCGCCAGTAGTGACCCGGTGTGGGGTAGCTGAAGTGCAGCAAAGGCGCGCTCAATTTCGAATTGCGGGCTTTCGTGACGAGCACCTGCTCGTGTACCAAATCGGCGCTAAAGCGCGCGTTTTCGCGTCTGAAAAGCCGCACCACATAGTCGGGGGTCCAGCCACAGTGGTGAATCCACTGGCCGCAAAACTGCGTCAGACGGGGCAGGGCGTAGGCCTGGTCGCCGTTTTGAGCGACCGCTTGGCGAATTTGCTGTGCCAGTTCGGGGGTGACCCGCTCGTCAGCGTCTAGGGAAAGCACCCAGGGTAGCGTCGCCAGGGCCAGCGCCCGTCCTTTCTGGGGTCCAAAGCCCGGCCAATCGGCTGTGGTGGTGACCTTCGCCCCCCGGGAAGCCGCAATGGCGACGGTGGCGTCCGTGCTGCCAGAGTCCACCACAATGATTTCGTCGGCAAAGGACACCGAGTCCAAGCAAGCCCCAATGTTGGCTTCCTCGTTGCGGGTGATGATGATTACACTTAGCTGGGTCAAGATGGACAGTGCAAAAATTTTCTGACGTCAACCTTAGCATAGCGCGGCGCCATTCCAGAGTCGATTTCATTCTTTTCCAAACACCCTATGTCTTCGACGCAAACCTACAGCCCCCCCGCCCACGCGTTCAAGACCGCAAAAATCTGGCTGCTTTGTTTTGTAGCGGTATCACCCAGTTTGGGCACGGCCGTTGCGGGCCTTGGGCGGCTGGTGCTTTACCTGCTGGCGTTGGCTTGCCTGTTTTTCGCGCACCGTGCCAAAACAAAAACCGCGCCGCTGGAGCATGCCAGTACGGTCAGCGCATTGGTCTTGCTGGCAAGCGCCTACATGGCGATTACCGTTGTTTGGTCAAGTGCCGAAATCGACAGTGCGCTGCTGGCTTGGACGCGCCACGCACGGCTTGTGACGATTCCCATCATGTGCTACCTGATAGCCACTAGCGCAGTGGGATTGACGGTGCTGCGTGCTTTTACTTTTGCGCAGATCTTTGTGGTGCTGAGCGCCTGGTTGCTGGTGCTTGGCATACACCCGCCCTGGGCTACTGGGAAGTATGCCGACGGTACCTATGCAGTTTTTGGAAGTTATCTGGAGCAATCCATTTCGCAGTCGGTTTTGGTTGCAATCCTTTGGTTTCAGCGCGATGTCCTTTTTGGGAAAAAAGGGCGCTGGATTGCCATTACATTGGCTTTGGGCACGCTGTTTTTAACACTGGGTTTTTTGCAGGGTCGCAGCGGCCATATGGTCGCCTTGGGCATGTTGACGCTGGCTGGCATGTACGCCATTCCCCGCAAGTTCCGCTGGGCCACCCTTGCCATACCGTTTGTGGCGTTTGCCTTGATTGCCGCTGGCTCAGAAAGCTTTCGACATCGTATGACGCAAGTGGTATCCGAAGTGACGGCCTATTCCCAAAACGGGGCTGTGGATTCGTCTTCTGGTACGCGACTGGCGTATTGGAGTACTTCTTTGAAGGCCATTGCCGAGAGGCCTTTACTCGGGCACGGTTCGGGCAGCTGGAACCTCGAATACCGAAGGCTAGGTGGCGACAAAGCCGCTTCGTCCACCATAGGCGACCCCCACCAGCTTTTCCTGCTTTGGGCCGCGGAGGGCGGCCTTGTGGGCTTAGCGCTGCTGATTTCAGTTTTATGGAGCCTGCAGACTTTTTCAAAAAAGCTAGAAGAGCGGGATGGTCGGACACTGCAGGCCTTGGTGTTGGCACTGGTGATTTCCGGTATGTTCAACTCCATGATTTTTGGCATTGGTATGGGCGACTTCTTTTGTGTCGGCTTAGGCATTTTGCTCAGTCTGCGCAAAGATGCAGGGCATCCAGTAACTCCCCAACAAGATGCAGACAAGGCCTGACGACCCGACCGGGGGCATGACTGTGCCCCAACGCCTTTGGCGCGTGATGTCTTACTTCTCCCAGCCTCGTAGCGGCTGGATTGTGTTGACGCTGGCGGTGCTGATCGGCTCTGCCCTAGAGCCCACCATTCCAGCGCTCCTTAAGCCCTTGCTAGACCAAGGATTCAACTCCAAAGAGCTCGACCTGTGGATCATCCCTGTGTCGGTCGTTGCGCTTTTCACGCTGCGCTCATCAGCCTCCTTCATGGCCGACGTGGCATTGGCGAAAATCGCCCAAACCAGTTTGCACAGCTTGCGCAAGAAAATGTTTGATTGCATCAGCGTGGCTGAGCTGGAGCTGTACCGCAAGCAACCGGCCACCGCCTTGGCCAACACGATTGTGTTTGAGGCGACCAACGGCGCGGTCTTGTTGTTGCAATCCATCACCACGGTTGTCAAAGACAGTTTGTCGCTGGTGGCATTGGTGTGTTATCTGCTGTACCTGAATTGGGAGCTCACACTCATTGTTTTGCTTATTTTCCCGGTGGTAGCCTTGGCAATGCGCGCGCTGGCCAAGCGTCTGTATGGTTTGACCAAGGCGTCCCAGGCGGCCGTCGACAAGCTCGCCTATGTGGTGGAAGAAAGCGTGCTGGCCCACAAGGAAATTCGCATACAAAACGCCGAAGCCCAGCAGCGCCAACGCTTTGAATCGGTTAACACACTGCTGCAGCGTTTGGCGATGAAGTCAGCCATAGCCGGGTCTGCTGTGGCGCCCGTCACCAACCTGTTTGGCTCCATTGCGCTGTCTGCGGTGATCACCGTGGCCATCGTGCAAAGCCAGTCCAACGCCTTGTCCGCGGGTGGGTTTGTGGCATTTATTACGGCGATGTTGATGCTTATTGCACCCATCAAGCATTTGTCGGAGGTGTCGAGCACGATTACTCGGGGCGTGGTGGCCGCAGAGCGTGCCATTGCCTTGGTCGAAACCGTGGTGGCGGAGCGTGGGGGGGACTTTGTCAAGGATCGCAGCACCGGGCAGTTGGAACTGCGTGGCGTGGGTGTGACCTACCCCGACTCCCCTGCACCGGCCTTGGTGGATATCGACTTGGCGGTGCAACCGGGGCAATTCATCGCGCTGGTGGGGCTCTCCGGTTCGGGCAAAACCACGCTGGCCAATCTGTTGCCAAGGTTTGTCAATTGCACCAGCGGCCACATATTCCTTGATGGCGTGGAGCTGCGCGACTGGAACCTGCAGTCGCTTCGGCGGCAATTTGGCTTGGTGGGCCAAAACGTGGTGATGTTCAATGACAGCGTGTTGAACAACCTGGCCATGGGTCAGGCCGTGGACCGCGCGCGCGCGCAACACTGTTTGGAAGCTGCCAATTTGGCCGAGCGCGTTGCTGCCTTGCCCCAAGGCATGGACACGGTGTTGGGACACAACGCAAGTGCGCTGTCGGGTGGTGAGCGCCAGCGCCTGGCCATTGCGCGGGCCATTTACAAAGACGCACCGATATTGATTTTGGACGAGGCTACCTCAGCCCTGGACACCGACACCGACAGCCTGGTGCAAGCCTCGCTGCGTACGGCCATGGTGGGCCGCACCACCATTGCCATTGCGCACCGCTTATCCACCATCCGCGACGCAGACATGATTTTTGTGTTGCAGCATGGCCGCATCTTGCAGCGCGGAAGCCACGCGCAATTGATGGCCGAAGGCGGCGCCTACGAGGACTTTATTCGCTTGACTTAATTACCCTATCAACTTAACGGGCACCCGACACATGGTCCACCTTGCGTTAGGGCGCCGCGTACAACTGTGGATTGAGAGCTGGATCGTTGTACATTTTCATTTGCCGATAGAGTTTGAATTGCAGCTTCCCGGCATTCATTTGTGCCAAAACCCCCCCTAGTGTTCTTACGAGGTCACTTGCCTGTACCTCCAGAATCGCTAATTTAGCGCGACATTTTTCGCAGTGATCCAGTCCAGCGTCATTTCGTTCGGCCTCAATTTGCATGTGAAATATCTTCAGCGCCATGATCGATAGGCGATCGATGCACATTCCCGGTGTCTCGGTATGCATGGGCACCGATGCGTTGGCGACGGGAAGTTGCTGTAACAGCCAAGCATCAAACTGTTCCACGGCGTCGTTGCGGCTTTGATTGAAGCGGTCAATCGCGCGCTTGGCTTGCAGAACCCTGTCGGCACCAACGTCGTCCCGACGGGCAATATCTTCCTCATGCCAAAGGTCAAAATTCATCTGGTGGTTGGTTTGGAGAAAGCGCAAAGGCGTTTCTTGACAGGGCGCGACCGGTTGAACGTGCCATTGCTGGGTCCAGCGCTGTTGCGTTGAAAAAATAACATCAATCTCCACCATTTCTATCCCTCTTTAGCGTATCTGTTTGGTTGCCAATAACCCATCCACTGCCTGTGTCAGACGACCGATGTGGTCTTCCTGGTTTGCCAGGATGCATCGAACCCACGGATGGGTGTGAATAGCAGGGGGATAGTCTTCATTAAATATTGCCAATGTTGGAGTCTTCACCGCAACGGCTATGTGATACGGTCCAGAATCACCGGAAATAAACAAGTCAAACGTACCAATAAGTCCGACAAGCGAAAGCAGCGTGACTTTGCCTTCTAAATCGATCACGGGTGCATCACACAGTTCGCGGTATTTCCTTAGAAATTCTTTATCGACCTCCGACTCGAATGGGGCGCCAAGGCCAATTACGAGTTGGTATCCATATTTCTTCTGCACATATGCACCAATGCCTGCCATTACAGCCAGCGAAGGCCTGCGCAATACCGCGTCTGGGGTTCCGCATCCGATATTCATACCCAGCAACTTGACACCATCGGCCAAGCCAAACTGGGAACGAAAATTGTTTCGGTAGTTCGTTGATTCAGCCGTCTCCTCCAATTCAATGGGAATCCCATTTCGCTCGATTCCCAGGGCACTCAGCACGGTGAAGTCGCGTTCCGTGTATTCAATCGGAAGCGGTAAATTACGCGCATTGGCATACTGATGCATATTTGCTGAAGACGTTCCGTAGAACAGCGATCGTCCTGGAAAAGCGTTGACGCCGACTGTCGCAGCGCCGTTGCGCAGTGATATCCATCGAGAAACCAAGGCCAAGCGCAGGCCTCCGGACTCGAAATCAATCACCAAGTCGGGGTGTACCGCGTCGCATACCGCATTTACCTCGCGCCAGAAACGAAAGACCTGTACCAGGGAATCGGTGCGCTTGTCGATAAGGTGGA
>CAMDKE010000195.1 GCA_945901215.1 Comamonas sp. lk | reverse complement strand
TGGGTTTTGAGCGCCTGGATGGCGGCAATGGCGGCGTACGCGGCATAGCCATCGTCGGCGCCGCCGCGGCCATAGAGCTTGCCGTCCTGGTACTTGGGCGTCCACGGCCCCAGGTCGCTGCGCCAGCCCGAGAACTCGGGCTGCTTGTCCAGGTGGCCGTACATCAGCACGGTTTGCGCGCTCACGCCGTCCTGGGTGCTGCGCGTGGCTGCCACTTCAAATAAGAGCACCGGCGTGCGTCCAGGCAGGCGCACCACTTCCAGAGTCAGGCCGGCCACTTTTTGCGCCTCGATCCACTGCGCGGTGTTGCGCACCACGGTCTCCAGGTAGCCATGGGCGGCCCAGTCGGCGTCAAAGGCGGGTGACTTGGCGGGGATGGCGATGTACTCGCTCAAACGGGCCACGATGTCGCGGTCCCAGGCCTCGGTGACTTGGTCCAGGGCCTGGGCGGGGTTTAAAACAGTGTCGGGCAGGCGGGCGTTCATGGGGCATATCTCCGTGGTCAAGATGCGGGTGTGGGGTAGTACAGGCGCATCGCCATGATGCCACGCTTACCGCTATCCTCCTGCCCATACGCAACGCCCCTCGGTAACCTTATGCACGCCACCGCCCACCCCGAGCTTGACCCGCAAACGCTCCAAGTCCTGGCCTTTGACATCTTTGGCACCATCGTCGATTGGCACGGCAGCATCGCGCTGGAGATGCAAGAGCGCTACCCGCAGGTGGACGGCGACGCGTTTGCGCTGGCCTGGCGCGCGGGCTACGCACCGGCGATGGCGCGGGTGATGGCGGGCGAACTGCCTTGGACGCTGATCGATGATTTACACCGGCAAATCCTGGACGGCATCCTTCCCGGGTTTGGCTTGGCGCACCTGGGTGAGGCTGAGCGTGTGCAGCTCAACTTGGTCTGGCACCGGCTAGCCGCCTGGCCCGATGTGGTGGCCGCACTGACCCGGCTCAAGCGCAAATACATTTTGTGCACCCTGTCCAACGGCAACTTGAATCTACTCACCCGCTTATCCAAGCAAGCGGCGCTGCCCTGGGATTGCATTTTGAGCGCCGAGACCTTTCAAGCCTACAAGCCCGATCCGCGCACCTATGGCGGCGTGGCACGGGTGTTTGACGTGGCGCCCGCGCAGGTGATGCTGGTGGCCACGCACCACGACGACCTGTCCGCTGCCCGCGCCTGCGGCCTGCGCACGGCCTACATCGAGCGACCGCTCGAACTCGGCGCCAAGCACACCAAAGACGGGCGACCTCAAGCTGGCAACGAGTTGCACGCGCGCGATCTGCTGGCGCTGGCTGACCTATTGGGCTGCTAAACGCCGGGGTGCTGGCGCCTCACGCCCCAAACAAAAAGTGGCGGGCCAGCCCCAAGGCGGCGCAAGCGCAGATCACCGGCACCACGCCCCACTTCAGGCGCAGCAGCGCCCAAGCCGCAGCCAGAGCCAAGCCCAAGGCTGCGAAGTCAATGGGGCCCGAAGCCCCGCCCGGGCGTGCGATGTGCAGCACGAAAAACACCGCCAGACTGGCGATCACGCCGACCACGGCGGCGGTGATGGCGGTCAAGGGCGCGGTGAACTGCAGCTTGCCGTGGGTCGCCTCCACTAGCGGCCCCCCGGCCAGAATAAAGATGAACGAGGGCAAAAAGGTAAACCAGGTGACCACGCAGGCTGCTAATGCCGCGCCCCAGAACAATGCCTGCGGCCCCAGCACCTCCTGGCCCCAGCCGCCGACAAAGCCGACAAAGGCCACCACCATGATGAGCGGCCCCGGCGTGGTCTCGCCCAGCGCCAGACCGTCCATCATCTGCGCGGCGCTCAGCCAGCCAAAGTGCTCCACCGCGCCCTGGTACACATAGGGCAGCACGGCGTAGGCGCCGCCAAATGTGAGCAAGGCCGCCTTGGTAAAAAACCAGGCCATCTGCGTGAGCGTGCCATCCCAGCCCCAGAGGACCACCAGCGCCGCCATGGGCACAAGCCACAGCGCTGCACCCGCTGCCAGCACGCGGGCCAAGCGCAACGGGGTGAAGCGCGCGTGCGCCGGGGTGGGTGTGTGGTCGTCAATCCAGGCGGGTTCCCGCGCGCCAACCCCACTGGCCCCCAGCGGCTCAGCGGCAACTGGGGGCGCTTTGGGCGCAGCGGTCACCGACTGGTGCGCGCTTACACCGCCGAACTGCCCTGGCCACCCGCGTTGCGCTAGCACCCCTACCAGCGCCGCCACCAGCACCACCGCCGGAAACGGCACTTGCAACACTGCCACTGCAAGAAAACTCAGCACCGCAATAGCCCACAGCAAGGGCGCACGCCGGGGCGTCTTTAGCGTGCGGCTGCCCATGCGCTGTAGGGCTTGCAGCACCACGGCCGCCACTGCTGGTTTGATGCCCCACAACACGGCCGCCATCCAAGACAGATGGCCAAACGCCATGTACGCCGAGCTCAAACCGATCAACAAAAGCAGCGAAGGCAGCACAAACAAAACCCCGGCCGCCACGCCGCCCCAAGTCCGGTGCATCAACCAGCCCAGGTAAGTGGCTAGCTGCTGCGCCTCAGGGCCAGGCAGCAGCATGCAGTAGTTCAAAGCGTGCAAAAAGCGCCGCTCGGAGATCCAACGCCGCTGCGCCACCAGCTCGCGGTGCATGAGGGCAATTTGCCCGGCCGGACCGCCAAAGCTGATGCAGCCCAGCTTGAACCAAAAGCGCAGAGCTTCGCGAAAACTAACCGGGGGCGGCACGCGCTCACTCGGCATAACAGTCTTATCGCCGCCGCATGCCCGGCACCTTAGCGCGCGAGCTTGTAGACCGAAGTGCCCGCACGCCAATTGGGCAGAAAGCGCACGGTCTGCCCGTCGGACAAGCCAAAGCTGTCTACCACCCGCAAGCCCGCACGCTGCGCCAGCGCACCCAGGTCGGCATGGGTACCGACACGGATATTGGGCGTGTCATACCACTCGTAGGGCAGGCGCTTGGTCACCGGCATGCGTCCGCGCAATACGCTCAGGCGGTTGGGCCAATGGGCAAAGTTGGGGAATGCGACTATGCCGATGCGTCCTACACGCGCAGTTTCGCGCAGCATCACCTCGGCGTTGCGCAGGTGTTGCAGCGTGTCGATTTGCAGCACCACGTCAAACGAGGCGTCGCCAAAGAGGGCGAGGCCTTCGTCAAGGTTGAGCTGGATGACGTTGACGCCGCGCTTGACGCAGGCCATCACATTGGCGTCGTCAATCTCAACGCCGTAGCCGGTGCAGCCGCGCGTGGCCTGCAGGTGCGCCAGCATGGCGCCATCCCCACAGCCAAGATCAAGCACGCGCGCACCTTGGGGCACCAGTTGGGCCAAGGCGTTTTGGATGCTTTGGTCGCTCATACACCCACCTCCTGCGCCACGTTGTCGAAATACGCCCGCACCACGCCGTGGTAGCGGGCGTCGTCGAGCAAAAACGCGTCGTGGCCGTGCGGCGCGTCGATTTCGGCGTAGCTCACGTCGCGCTGGTTGTCCAAGAGCGCCTTGACGATTTCGCGGCTGCGCGCGGGGGCAAAGCGCCAGTCGGTAGCAAAGCTCACCAGCAAGAATTTGGCTGTTGCGCCCGCCAGCGCCTTGGTGAGGCTGCCGCCGCTTTCGCGCGCCGGATCGAAATAGTCCAAGGCGCGGGTGATTAACAAATAGGTGTTGGCGTCAAAGTAATCGGCAAATTTGTCGCCCTGGTAGCGTAAATAGCTCTCGATTTGAAACTCCACGTCTTGCGTGCTGTAAAGGTAGTTCCCCTCGTTGGCGCCAGACACCGCGCTACGCAGTTGCCGCCCAAACTTCTCGTTCATCACGTCGTCGCTCAGGTAAGTGATGTGGCCGATCATGCGGGCGATGCGCAGGCCGCGTTTGGGCACCACGCCGTGGCGGTAAAAGTTGCCGCCGTGGAAGTCGGGGTCGGTGACGATGGCGCGGCGCGCCACTTCGTTGAAGGCAATGTTTTCCGCCGTCAGGTTGGGCGCGCTGGCAATCACCACGGCGTGGCGCACACGCTTGGGGTATTGCAGCGTCCATCCCAGTGCCTGCATGCCGCCCAGGCTGCCGCCCATCACGGCGGCCAGCGTCTGGATGCCCAGGCGGTCAAGCAACAAGGCTTGCGCGTTCACCCAGTCTTCGACCGTGACCACCGGAAAGTCCGCACCATAGACTTGGCCGTCGGCGCTGTCGGGGTTGAGGTGCATCGGGCCAGTGGAGCCAAAGCAGGAGCCCAGGTTGTTGACACCGATGACGAAAAAGCGGTTGGTGTCGAGCGGCTTACCGGGCCCGATCATGCTGTGCCACCAACCCTCCGACTTGGGCCGCCCCTCGTAAACACCGGCCACATGGTGCGAGGCGTTCAGGGCGTGGCACACCAGCACCGCATTGGACCGGTCGGCGTTGAGCTGGCCATAGGTCTCAAAGCTGAGGTCATAGGCGCGGATGGACGCGCGGCTGGTCAAGGCCAGTGGCGCGTCAAAGTGCATCGATTGGGGTGTGGCGATCAGCATAAAAAAACCCGGCAACGCCAAACGCGGGGCCGGGTCAGAAAAATGATCGCGGGGTCCGGGTTTAGCTGTATTTATTAAGCGCCCGCAAGCTCGAGCAAATTGGCGCTGTAGTCAAAGTATAGCAACGCGGCTTTTTTTGCCGGCCGTCAGCATGTCGGATTTCCTTCGCAAGGTCTTTAGCCCGTCACCAAAGCCACCACACCCAGGGTTGCAAACACCAGGGCAGAGACGATGTGCACCACCCGCATGGGCACCAGGCGGGTCATGCGCTCGCCAAGCCAAACCACGGGTGCGTTAGCCAGCATCATGCCGAGCGTCGTGCCCGCCACCACGGAAAAATAAGCTTGGTACTGGGCGGCCAGCATGACGGTGGCGATTTGCGTCTTGTCGCCCATCTCCGCCAGAAAAAACGCCACCACCGTGGTGCCAAACACGCCCCAGCGGGGCGCCGCGTCTGAATCTTCATCATCAATGGTGTCGGGAATTAGCATCCAAACCGCCATGCCGATGAAGGACGCGGCCAGTATCCAGCGCAAAATCTGCGGTCCAAGAAAGGTCGTTACCCAAGCGCCCACAGCCCCGGCCAGCCCATGGTTGGCCAGCGTGGCGACCAAAATGCCCAGAACGATGGGCCAGGGTTTTCGAAAGCGCAGTGCCAAAACCAGTGCCAAGAGCTGTGTTTTGTCGCCCATTTCGGCCAGTGCGACGATGCCGGTAGAGACCAAGAATGCTTCCATGGCTGCGATCGTAGCGGCTCGGGAGCCTCGCCTTGGAAATTGCACCGAGGTGGGCTTTTGGCGCAAAAAAAAGCACCGGGATCACCGGTGCTTTTTTACCCTTTTTAAAAAGGTGTGAGTCATTGCTAGGCAATGCTTATGGTCTCCTCGGCATCGACTTTCGCTCCGGGCGGGCCCTTCGCTTTTCGCAGTTGCATGCCCCGAGGGCAGAATCGCAAATATAAGGTAACGCACCAACGCAGGGCATCAGTGCTTACCCTGCCTGAAACTGCACGCAGGCTTACACCGAGGCGTCTTCCACAATCCACTGCGCGGCTTTTTCCGCAATCATCAGCGTGGGCGAATTGGTGTTGCCGCTGGTGA